>JAKFXJ010000082.1 GCA_021731425.1 Limnohabitans sp.
GCAGGTTTTGCAGCACACAACCGGCTTCCACGGTGATGGTCAGGTTGGCCGGGTCGATAGCCCGAACGGCGTTCATGCGGGTCATGCTCAGCACAATTTGTGTGCCCGAGCCGTTGGGCACACCGCCCACCACCAGCCCGGTGTTGCCGCCTTGGGGCACGATGGGGGTGCCCGCCGCGGCACAGGCTTTGACCACGGAGGCCACTTGCGCGGTGTCACCCGGTCGCACCACGGCGAGGGCGCGACCCCGCACACGCTTGCGCCAGTCTTGTTCCCAGGGGCTGAGATCGGTGGTCGGGTCGTCGTGTGTGAGGACGTTGGCTGCGCCACAAATTTGGCGCAGCTGTTCAAGCAATGGGTGGGGCAGGGGGGCGTTCATGGCGTTCAGTCTCGGGGAACGGGCACAAAGTTACCGGTGGCTTTGGCGGCCTTGAAGCGGAAGCGCACATGCAGAGCGCAGGCCACAAACAAGGTCGTGCACAACAGGATTTGCAAACCGGCCAAACCGTTGGAGGGCCAGGCATCGCCCCAAGCCCGCATGACGCCTTCGGTGAAGTACAGCCAGACCAGCATGCTGACCCAGCGGTAGGTGTACATGCGGTTTTTGAGCAGGCCAGCCAGGGGGATGCACAAAGGCAGCACCTTGATGACCCACCACGAGCCGCCCGGCCGCAAGGGGGCCAGCCAAAGCTCCCAGAGCAAGCCCAAAAGGATCAGGCCCAGCAGGCTGCCGACGGCCAACCAGCGTGTGAAATCGACGCCAGGGGGTGTGTTTTCTGTGATGGTGTTCATTGCGGTGGCATCATACCGGTCATGCAATCCCCTCTCTCAAAGCCCATATGGCGAGCCCAAATCTCGCTCTGGTGGCAGGAACTGTCCGTTTTTCCGTGGCGCCAGATGGCGAGGCTTTTGACCGAGCGCTTTCGCGATGCCCGACTGGGCCTGAGCGCCAGTTCGCTCACTTTCACCACCGTGCTGGCTTTGGTGCCCCTCTTTGCCGTGGGTCTGGCGGTGTTTGCGGCCTTCCCGGTGTTTGGCAAGTTCCAGGACACGATCCAGCGCTGGCTGATTGAAAGCTTGGTGCCCGAGAGCATTGCCCGCCAAGTGCTGAGCTATTTGACCCAATTTTCTCGCAAAGCCAGCCGCTTGGGCTCGGTGGGTTTGGTGGCGGTGTTGATGTCGGCCGTTTTTCTGATGGTCACGATCGAGCGCACTTTGGGGCAAATTTGGGGCTTGCAGCGGCAGCGGCCTTTCGCGCAAAGGGTCTTGCTTTATTGGTCGTCGATCACCTTGGGGCCTTTGTTTTTGGGGGCCAGCTTTGCGATCACTTCTTATGTGGTGACGGCCTCCAGCGATGTGGTCAATGTCCTGCCGGGCTCCGTTCGGTGGTTGCTCGACAGTTTTGAGTTTTTGCTGCTCATCGCCTGTGTGAGTGGTTTGTATTTTTATGTGCCCTACACCCGCGTGCGCTGGCGCCATGCCATCACGGCAGGGTTTTTTGTGGCTGGGGCCTTGGAGTTGGCCAAAAAAGCCATGGCTTTCTACCTGTTGCAGGTGCCCACCTATTCCTTGATTTATGGCGCCTTCGCTGCGCTGCCCATTTTGTTGGTCTGGATTTACGTGACTTGGCTGCTGGTGCTGCTGGGGGCCGTGTTGGCTGCCAGCTTGCCCGAGTTGGGCAGGCAAGAGTTGCGCAAACCCGAGGGGGCGGGCTGGACCTTCCGACTGGCCCTAGAGGTTTTGGGCGAGTTGAACACGGCCAAGGCGACCGATCGGCGGGGTTTGAGCACCGACGAGTTGGCCATGCGCTTGCGGGTGGAAACGAGCGAGCTGCGGCAGGTGCTGGAGGTTTTGCGCAGCCTCGATTGGGTCGGTCGCCTGACCGAGCAAAACGATCAGGGCCAAGCCCGTCAGGTCTTGCTGGTGGACCCCGCTCTGGCCACGGTGGCCCCGTTGGCCGACCGATTGCTGGTATTGCGGGGGTCTGCGGCCGATCCGATTTGGCAGCAAACGCGACTGGATCAGATCCGTTTGATGCAAATGCTGCCAGGGTGAATGCTCAAAAGCTCACTCGGCCGCGCCACATGTCGCGGTACATGACCCAGTCGCCCATGAAACTGTAGAGCGGGCGCTTGAAGCTGGCGGGCTTGTTCTTCTCGAACACAAAGTGCCCGATCCAGGCGCAGCCATAACCACACAGCAACCCATACAAAAAGTACTGGGGTTTGCCGGTCACGGCCAACATGACCAAGCACATCAGGCTCAATGTGCTGCCTACAAAATGCATGCGGCGGCAGGTGCGGTTGCTGTGCTCGCTCAGGTAAAAAGGGTAGAACTCGGCAAAGCTGGTGTGCTGAGGCGCTTGTGTTTCGGTGGTGTCCATGGCTTGTCTCCTTGGGTGTTATCGGATCGAAAACGGTGCGTGCAAGAAGCCGCGAAACCGCGCCCGGCCGCCTCGCTGGGGCGCTTGCGTGAGCTGGTAATTTGGAAAGCGCTGTAAAAACCGCTTGATGGCCACGCGACCTTCCAAACGCGCCAAGCTGAGCCCCGCACATTGGTGCACTCCAAAGCCAAAGGCCAGGTGCTTGTTGCCGGTGCGGCGCAGGTTCAGTTGCTCAGGGTTGTCATAAACGGCAGGGTCGCGGTTGGCCGCGCCAATGCACAGCGTGACCAAGGCACCGGCGGGCAAGTCCATGCCGTTGACCTGGGTGGCTTGCAGGGCGCGGCGGTTGCCCAGCTGGTTGGACGATTCAAAGCGCAAAAATTCATCGACCGCCAGCCCCATGATCCGCTCGCGGTCTTCCTCGCTGGTGGCAGCGTTCAAGTCGGTCTGAAGTTGTATTCGCTGCTCGGTCCATTCCTGAAGGCTGATGAGCGCGTTGCCAATCAGGTTGGTGGTGGTTTCATGCCCGGCGTTGAGCAGGAACACGCAGTTTTGCAACAGTTCGACTTCGCTCAAGGCGTCGCCGTTTTCCTCGCCTTGAATCAAGCGTGTCAGCACGTCGTGCTCCGGGTCACCCGGGTGCTGTCGGCGCTTGGCCACCAGTTCGCGCAAGTAGGCCAAAAATTCGCTCACGCTGCGGTGGCCCAGTGCTTCTTGCTCTGGGGTGAGGGATGGCTCGAGTGCTCCCAAAATGGCCAGTGACCAGCCGCGCAAAGGCTCGCGGTCGGCGTGTGGCACATCCAGCAAATTGCCAATGATCTCAACAGGAATGGCCGAGGCAAAGTCTTCGATCAAGTCGCCGCCGCCTTGCGCCTCAATGTTGTTCAGCAGGCTGTCCACCAGTTGAACCAGGCCAGGCTCCATGGCTTCGATGGCGCGGCGGGTGAGGGCGCCCATGATCAAGCGCCGCACACGGGTGTGCCGTGGTGCGTCGTTGAAGACCAGGCTGTGGGTGTGGTGCTCGAACAGCGGAGCCTGACCATTTGCTGTGGCGAGGGGGGGCTGGTTGAACGGCGCGTGGTTGTATTTGGGGCCGAACTCGACCTGCTTGTCAGAGCTGAAGACCTTGGCGTCGCGGTACACCGCCACCAGATCGGCGTGGCGCGTGAGGAAATAGGAGCTATCGGGCATGCGCTTGAAGGGCTCCGATTCGCGCAGTGCGGCGTAAACCGGATAAGGGTTGTCTAGAAAGTCGCGCGGCAAGGCCCGCAGATCGAGGGTCTGAGCGATCTTTTGCGCCCTGTCTGCCGACATGGGCGGGGTGATCGTGGCGTTCATGGTTTTAAAAAATCCTTGAGCGCCTGCAACACGCCTTCGGGCGATTCGGTCATCAGCGAGTGACCTGCCGGCAGCTTCACGACCTTGGGCTGCTTGCTCAGGTCGATCAGGCTTTGCGCCGCTTTGGGCGGCGTCATCTGGTCGGCGCTGCCCAGCACAAACAGGGTGGGGCAGGCCACTTGCGGCATGGCGGCCTCTGCGCCTCGGTAGTCGTCGCAGGCCTTGAAGCCGGTGTGGAACACATTGACGTGTGTGTTGCTGGCCAACACGCGGCGCATCAGCGCCTTGCTGCCGCCATACAGCCAGGTGCCGGGGCCCAGGGCCGAAGGCGGCGGGGCCAGCGTGGAATGCGAAAAGCTGTTGACCATGTCGATGGCCTTGAACGGGGCGCTGACCGATAAGTCGAGCAAAGCGGGCGACACAGCCATGGGGTAGGCGGTGCCCACCATCACCAGGTGGCTCACGCGCCCCGGGTGAGCGGCGGCGTCACGGGCGGTGGCTTCGAGCGCGATGAGCGAGCCAAAGCTGTGGCCGATCAGCGCGGCTTTTTCGATCTTCAGTGCATCAAGCAGTGCGATGACGGTGTCGGCGGCTTCTTCCACGCTTTGGGGTGGAGTGCCTTCGCTTTTGCAGTGCCCGGGCAGGTCGATGGCCAGCACGTTCCAGCCGTGGTGGGCCATGTAGCGGGTCTGCAAAATCCAGACGCTGTGGTCGTTGAGCACGCCATGGATGAACACGGCCGTGGGCTGGGCGGAGTTGAAGGGCTTGCCGCCGGTGTAGGCGTAAAGCTCGTGGCCTTGAACGGAGATTTTCATGGTCAGGCTCCTGCTTTCTCTGCAGCTTTGAGGGCCTTTTTCAGGTCGTCGATCAAATCGGCCGGATCTTCAAGACCAATAGACAGCCTGATCGTGCCAGGGCCAATGCCGCTGGCTCCCAGAGCCTCGTCGCTCATGCGGAAATGCGTGGTGCTGGCCGGGTGGATCACCAGGCTGCGGCAGTCGCCCACATTGGCCAGGTGGCTGAAGACCTTGAGGGTCTCGATGAACTTTTGGCCTTGGGCGCGGCTGCCCTTGATGTCGAAGCTGAATACCGAGCCTGCGCCACGTGGCAGCAGTTTTTGCGCCAAGGCGTGCGAGGGGTGGCTTTCCAGCAGGGGATGGCCCACTCGGCTGACCAGTGGGTGCGCGGCCAAGAACTCGACCACTTTGGCCGTGTTTTCCATGTGGCGGGCCATGCGCAGCGGCAGGGTTTCGATGCCTTGCAAAATCAGCCAAGCGGTGTGCGGGCTCATGCAAGCACCAAAGTCTCGCAGGCCTTCGCGCCTCGCCCGCAGCA
The DNA here is from genome assembly GCA_021731425.1 of Limnohabitans sp. GTDB lineage: Bacteria > Pseudomonadota > Gammaproteobacteria > Burkholderiales > Burkholderiaceae_C > Limnohabitans_A. The sequence goes on from JAKFXJ010000082.1 coordinate 5,057, forward strand.
AGAAGGCGCCCACGGTGCTTTCTTCGCTGAACACCATGTTGTGAAAGCCTTCGTAAGCTTGGCTCAACTCAGCAAACTTGCCCGATTTGTCCCAGTCAAAGCTGCCGCCATCGACCACCACGCCACCCACCACCGTGCCGTGGCCCGACAAAAACTTGGTGGCTGAGTGGTAGACCAGATCGGCTCCGTGGTCAAAAGGTTTGATGAGCCAGGGCGAGGTGAGGGTGGAATCCACCAGCAGCGGCACACCCGCTTCGTGCGCGATGGCGCTCACAGCTTCGATGTCCAGCACGTCCATGCCGGGGTTGCCCACGGTTTCGCCAAAAAAGAGTTTGGTGTCGGGCTGCACGGCGTCACGCCAGGCATCCAAGTCGCCGGGTTTGACAAAGGTGGTGCGGATGCCAAAGCGGCTCAGGGTGTAGTGCAGCAGGTTGTGTGATCCGCCATACAAAGCGCTCGAAGCCACGATGTGCGAACCCGCACCCATGAGGGTGGCAATGGCCAGATGCAAAGCGGCTTGGCCACTGGAGGTGGTGATGGCACCGATGCCGCCTTCCAAAGCCGAGATGCGTTGCTCCAGGACCGCGTTGGTCGGGTTGCTGATGCGGCTGTAGACATGGCCTGGGCGCTCCAGATTGAACAGGGCGGCGGCTTGGTCTGAGGACTCGAACACAAAGGAGGTGGTCAGGTGGATGGGCACGGCCCGTGCGCCCGTGCTCGGGTCGGGCGCTGCGCCCGCGTGCAGGGCCAAAGTGTCAAAACCGGGATCGCTGTAACCAGCCATGGGTGTCTCCGAAAAAAGAAAAGGCCAGCGTGTTCGAAACGCTGTGCATGGCGAACATTGTGGGCTATATTAAATCTTCGTCAGTCACACACAAGCCAGAGGAGACACACCATGAAGGTCAGTGATATTTTGCGCGTCAAGGGCAGCACTTTGTTCACGGTCAATCCCGATGAACCTTTGTCCTCTGCCTTGAACGCCATGGCCGAAAAAGACATCGGCTCTTTGGTGGTCATGTCCCACGGGCAGTTGGCGGGCATGCTGACGTTTCGGGAAGTGATCCAGCAGGTGGTGAAGAACGGCGGTCAGGTGGGCCAAACCACCGTGCTGGAAGCCATGGACGCCCAACCCATGACCTGCAGCAGTGACACCGATCTGGACGAGGTCAGACGCCTCATGCTCGAGCGCCATGCCCGTTACATGCCCATCATGGACGGGCCGACCTTGATGGGTGTGATCAGTTTTTACGATGTGGCCAAAGCTGTGGTGGAGAGCCAAGACTTCGAGAACAAAATGCTGAAGGCCTACATTCGCGACTGGCCTGACCAGGACAGCGCCAAAGCGCCGAGCTGACCCGCGCGGCTTTCCTTTCGGCAGCCTCGGGCGTTCTCATGTTGTCATGGGTCCTATGCCCTTTGAGTTTTTGAGTCACCCACAGAAGGCAAGCATTAAATAATTACAGGGTACTGACATACAATAATATTTGAGTACTAAAAAAATAAAAAACCAAAAAGTGTTTTGGACTCAAATGACCTATCGCAAAGTTTGGCAAGCCAGTGTGGTGTTTGCGGCCCTGTTGGGGGGCTGGCCTTCGATGTCTGCGGCCTCGCAGCTCCGATTGGCCGATGCCCTGAGCCTCGCGTCCACCCATCACCCCAGCGTGAAAGCCAAACAGGCCGAGGTGCAAGCGGCCCAGGCCGATCTGGAGACAGCCAAGTGGTTGCGGTATCCGACGGTGAGCACAGAAGCCACGGCCTCCAGCGGGCGACCCCAAGCGGCTTTTTTGGTCGAGCAACCGCTGTGGGCAGGCGGCAAGATTGATGCACAAAACCGTTTGGCGCAGGCCCAGCTGACGCTGGCCGAGGCGGGCTTGCCAAGACAGCGCTTCCAGCATGATGCTGGACCGCAACCTGGCGGTGGTTTTGTCTCGTTTGGCGGGCCTTTTGGGTCAGGCCGTGCCTGCGCACCGCTTTGGCATGATGTCGCGCACCACCGAAGGCCTGATGGTGGACCACCTCAGCCGCGAAGAGCGTCTGAAAGCCTGGTGGCTGGGGCGTTTTCCCACGGCACACATCCACGCCATGGACCCCAAAAACCTCAAGCCGTCTGATTTCCCACTGCTTTGGGTGGGCTCGGAAGGCGAGCAGGTGTTGCTGGTGCGAGGCGGCTCCGGTCGCCACCGACTGACTTGTCAGGACCCTGAAGGCAACCCCTGCGTTTTGCCCATGGCCGATGCGCGTCAGGGCCGCTTGTTGAAGCTGAGCATCATGCCCGCCCGGGCGAGTCAGGGCACCGCGCCTTGAGCGCGACCGATTGGTTTGACACCTCGATTCGGCGCTAACGCTCGGTGTTTCTCGAGGCCGTGGTGGCCACCTGTGTGATCAGCATGGTGGGGCTGGTGGCTGCTTTGTACTCCATGCAGGTCTACGACCGGGTCATTCCGACCAAGGGCTATTCGACCTTGTGGGTGCTGACCTTTGGTGTGGTGATCGCCATTTTGATGGAGTTGGTCCTCAAACAGGTGCGGGCCTTCATGGTGGATCGGGCCTGCAAAGCGATTGATCAGGAATTGTCGGCGGTGTTTTTCGGCAAAGCCCTGGACATCCGCATGGACGCGCGGCCCAACACCGTGGGCACGTTTGCCTCGCAAATCCGGCATTTCGAGTCGGTCCGCAATTTTCTGACCTCGTCGAGCCTGTTCATCATGGCCGACTTGCCCTTTGCTGTTTTATTTGTGGGGGTGATCGCCATCATTGCCGGGCCGGTAGCCCTGGTGCCCGTGCTGGCGGTGCCCTTGGCGGTGTTGGCGGGCATGGCGTTTCGCGGCTCGATCGAAAAATACACCGGACTTCACATGAAGGAGTCGAATGAGAAAAATGGCTTGCTGATCGAGGCCATCGACGGCATCGAATCGGTCAAGGCGGCCAATGCCGAATGGAAGATGCTGGACCGCTGGCGCAGCATGACCACCACCATGGCCGACAGTGAGCTGAAAATGCGCCAGTTTTCGACCCTGTCGACGAACCTGACTCAAACCATTCAGCAGCTGAGCTATGCGGGCATGATCGCTGCGGGGGCCTACGCGATCAATGGCGGACACCTGACCATGGGGGGCCTGATCGCTTGCTCCATCATTTCGGGCCGCGCGTTGACGCCCGTGGCGCAACTGCCTGGCCTGATCGTGCAGTGGCAGCACGCCAAGCTGGCCTTGCATTCGCTCAACGGCATCATGGCCATGCCCAGCGAGCGCGAATACAGCGAGCGGCTGGTGGTGCCCGAGTTGTGCCGAGGCGAGATCCGCTTGAGCAAAGCCCATTTTTCATATTCCAAGGACCTGCCAGGTCTGGAGGTTCCCCAGTTGAGCATTGCCCCGGGTGAGCGCATCGCCATCTTGGGCTCGGTCGGTTCAGGCAAGAGCACCCTGATCAAGTTGCTCTCGGGTTTGTTCAAGCCCAACTCGGGACAGGTTTACCTGGACCAAGTGTACATGGTGCACCTGGCCCCCGAATTCGTACGTGAACATGTGGGTTATTTGCCGCAGGACGTGCGCTTGTTCAACGGATCACTGCGCCACAACCTGACGCTGGGTTTGCCCCTGCCCAGCGACAGCCAAATCTTCAAGGCCGCGGCCATGACGGGGCTGGATCAGGTGATTCAAAACCACCCCCAGGGCTTGGAACTGAGCATTGCCGAAGGTGGGCGTGGATTATCGGGCGGGCAGCGGCAGTTGGTGGGACTGACCCGCATGCTGCTGGCCGTACCCAAGGTTTTGCTGCTCGATGAACCCACCGCCTCTATGGACGCCAAACTCGAAAACCGCGTGATGCAACACCTGTTTGAAAACATGCCCAAGGAATCGTCCATTGTGGTGGTCACACACAAGCCCTCGGTCTTGGCTTATGTCAACCGAATTTTGGTGGTCGACAAAGGCCGGGTGGTGCTTGATGGCCCGCGTGACGAGGTCTTGGACCGTCTGCGGCAACCCAGTGCCACGCCCCAAGCGGCCCCACCATCAGCAGCACCGGCGGCAGCACCAGCAACAGCAGCGGGGGCTTTGGGATGAAGATTTTCTGGTTTTTTGGCCCCTCGGACCCCGACCACCAGCGTGAAGACCTGAGCGGTGTGTTGCGTGGATCGCGCTGGGCGCTGTGGTCCTTGTTGCTGACCAGTGTGGTGTTTTTCACCTGGGCTTATTTTGCTGAAATTGACCAGATCACCCGTGCGCCGGGCTCGGTCATCTCCAGCGCCCGCTCGCAAATCATTCAGTCGCAAGACGGTGGCGTGATTGAAGAGTTGTTGGTGCGCGAGGGCGATGTGGTCCAGCGTGACCAGGTGCTGGTCAAGATCGACGGCACGCGCCAGCAGTCCAGTTATCTGGAAACCCGTGCCAAGGCGGCAGGCCTGGCCATCACGGTGGCCCGCTTGCAAGCCGAGGTGCTGGGCCGGGAGCCGCGATTCCCGCCTGAGGCCAAGGCCTACCCCGAGTTCCGCGACACCCAGACCATGTTGTTCAAAAAGCGCCTGTCGGCCATCAAGGATGAGCTGCAGTCGTACGAAAACATCAAAGCCATTGTGCAAAAAGAACTCAACATGACCCGGCCCTTGCTCAAAACCGGTGATGTGAGCGCCACCGAGGTGTTGCGCCTGGAGCGGCAAATTGCCGACACACAGTCCCAGATCACCAACCGCAAGAACAAGTATTTTCAGGACACGCAGGCCGAGCTGAGCAAGGCCCTTGAAGACCTGGCCGGGGTGCAGCAAATCATGGCCCAGCGCAAAGACCAACTCACGCAGACCGAGTTGCGTGCTCCCTTGCACGGCATTGTGAAAAACGTCCGGGTGACCACGCGTGGCGGGGTGATTCGACCCGGTGAAGAGGTCATGCAAATCGTGCCCTTGGAAGAAGACCTGGTGATCGAGGCCAAGGTCAGCCCGGCCGACATCGCCTTCATCAAAACTGGCATGAAGGCCACGGTCAAGATCGATGCTTATGACTACACGATTTATGGTGACCTGAGTGGCACCTTGTCCTACATCAGCGCCGACACCCTGACCGAAAACCTGAACGTGCAGCAAGGCGAGCAACCTTACTACCGGGTGCAGGTCAAAACCGATGGGCGCAAGTTCAGTGGCCGTCCCGACCAAAAGCTCGACATTCAGCCCGGCATGACCAGCATGGTCGAGATCAAAACCGGTTCGAACACGGTGCTCAAATACCTGTCCAAGCCCGTGATCAAGACCTTGAACCAGTCCTTGGGCGAGCGCTGAGTCGCTGATGCCAAGCCGAGCTCCACAACGGCGGGGCTGGGCTCTGGGATAATGGACATCATGAGCGGCAATACTTTTGGAAATCTCTTTTCGGTCACCAACTTTGGTGAATCCCACGGCCCGGCCATTGGCTGCGTGATCGACGGCTGCCCCCCAGGCATGCCCCTGAGTGAGGCCGACATCCAGCCCGATCTGGACCGCCGCCGCCCGGGCACCAGCAAATTTGTGACCCAACGCAACGAACCCGATGCGGTGCAAATCCTCTCGGGCGTGTACCAAGGGCTGACCACCGGCACCCCCATTTGCCTGCTGATCAACAACACCGACCAGCGCAGCAAGGACTACGGCGACATCCTGCAGACCTTCCGTCCGGGCCACGCCGATTACACCTACTGGCGCAAATACGGCCTGCGCGACCCACGGGGCGGCGGCCGCTCGTCGGCCCGCCTGACAGCGCCCATGGTGGCCGCTGGTGCGGTCGCCAAAAAGTGGCTCAAAGAACAATTTGGCACCACGTTCGTGGGCTGCATGACCCAGATTGGCGATGTGCCGATTGGCTTTGAGAGCTGGGACCATGTGCCGAACAACCCGTTTTTTGCCCCAGTGGCCGATGTGTCGGCCCTTGAGGACTACATGGGTGCCCTGCGCAAATCGGGCGACTCGTGTGGCGCCCGCTTGCGGGTGGTGGCGCGGGGTGTGCCCGTGGGCTTGGGCCAGCCGCTGTTTGACAAGATCGACGCCGATATCGCTTACGCCATGATGGGCATCAACGCCGTCAAAGGCGTGGAAATTGGTGCGGGCTTTGGTTGCGTCACACAAAAGGGCAGCACGGCGGGTGACTCGCTCACACCGGAAGGCTTTGTGGGTAACAACGCGGGTGGCGTGTTGGGTGGCATCAGCACCGGGCAGGACATCGAGGTGTCGATTGCCATCAAGCCCACCAGCTCGATCTTGATTGCACGCGACTCGATTGATTCAGCAGGCCAGCCTACCGAGGTCATCACCAAAGGTCGCCATGACCCGTGTGTGGGCATCCGCGCCACCCCGATTGCTGAGGCCATGCTGGCGCTGGTGGTCATGGAGCATGCCCTGCAGCACCGCGCCCAATGCGGTGATGTGTCGCACGACCAGCTGCCCATAGCTGCCGTCAAGCCTTAAGGCATGACGCCACGCCGTCAGCTTTTGCCCTTTGCCGCGCTGTCGGCCAGTTACTTCGCGCACATCGGGTTTTTTAATCCCTATTTGCCGCTGTGGCTGCAAGACATGGGCCTGAGCTTGCTCACCATCAGTGTGCTCACGGCCGTTCAGGCCACCACCCGTTTGTTTGCCCCTTATGCCTGGGGCGCCATCAGCGACCGCACAGGTGAGCGGGTCAAGCTGCTGCGCATCGGGGCAGGGGTGGCGTTTGCCACGGCTTGTTTGTTGTTTGGGGACTGGGGCCCTGTGGGGCTGGGTCTGGTGTTGCTGCTGATGTTCACCCACACCAGCGCCATGATGCCCATGAGCGAGGCGGCCATGGCCCATTTGGTCAGCCGTGACGGCGCCTTTGACACCAAGCGTTATGGCCGAGTGCGCCTGTGGGGGTCTTTGGGTTTTCTGGTCACGGTGTTTGCAGCCGGGGCTTGGTTCGAGGCCTTTGGTATGAAGCATTTCCCCGGCTGGACGGTGCTCAGCCTGGCCGCGGTGTTGCTCAGTGTGTGGTGGATGCCCGACATCAAAGAAACGGCGCACCAAGTCCGCGAACACGTATCGGTCATGCCGGTGCTGCGGCAAAAACTGGTGCAGTGGTTTTTTGCGTCCACGTTTTTGCATGTGTTGTCGCACATTGGCATCTACGTGTTTTTCTCGCTCTACCTCGACTCTTTGGGTTACAGCAAAACCATGATTGGCGTTTTCTGGGCCTTGTCGGTGGCGGTGGAGGTGGTTTGGTTCTTCACCCAGTCACGCTGGCTGCCGCGTGTGCCCTTGACGGGTTGGCTGGTGGCTTGCTCGGCGGTGATGCTGCTGCGCATGGGCATGACAGCCGCTTGGGCCGATGTGCTGTGGGTTTTGCTTTTGGCTCAAACCCTTCATGCCATCACCTTTGCCACACACCACACGGTGTGTATTGCCCTGATCTCGCACCATTTTCCGGGCCGCTTGCGCGGACGCGGGCAAGCGCTCTACACCGTCGTGGCCTATGGTTTTCCGGGGGTGCTGGGGGCTTTGTTGGGTGGTTTGCTCAGTGAGCGCTGGGGTTTACAAAGCGTGTTTGTGGCCAGCATGGTCACCAGTGCTTTGGCCACGGCTGCCGCATTCAAGGTTTGGCATTTGCAACACCACACGCCCAAGGTGTCCGGCTGATTGGCCGTGACCAGCGGTTTGTCTGACCGAGTGCCATCCACAGCCCCCATGTTTGACCTCTCATTTTTTTGACGCCATTCCGCCTTATGTCCGCTGCCGTGATGCCCGATTTTTTGCCCCCTGAATTGGCCTTGACCTTGGCCGGTGCCGAGAGGTTGGAGACCTCTTGCCAATCGGCCCAGATGGTCTGGCACGCTTGGGGGGATGTGTCTGCGCCAAGCTTGGTGTTGTTGCATGGTGGCAGCGGCAGCTGGACACATTGGCTGCGCTGCATTGGACCTCTTCGCGATGCAGGCTGGCGTGTGTTGGTGCCCGACTTGCCCGGTTTTGGCGACTCGGACCTGCCGCAAGGTTGCACCGATGTGGACGACTTGCCACCGCATTTGCATGCGGGTCTGCAGCAATTGAAAGACGCAGGGCATTGCGGCACAGCGGTGAATGTGGTGGGTTTTTCTTTTGGTGGCATGGCCGGGGCCTTGTGGTTGGCAGAGCACCCACAAGACGCTGAGCAATTGGTGTTGGTGGGCGCTCCGGGCATGGGCCTGAAGGTGGCTGACCGCGTTCCACTCAAAGGTTGGCGACATTTGCCTGAGCCCGACGCCCAAGAGGCCGTGCACCGCCACAACCTGATGGCCCTGATGTTGCATGCCCCCGAGTCGCTGAACGATTTGGCCTTGCATCTGCACACCGCCAATGTGCACCGTGACCGCATGCCACGCAGGCGTTTGTCATCGACCGACATCGTGACGCGTGTTTTGCCGCAGGTGTCCGCACGGGTGAGCGCCATTTTTGGTGAACACGACGCCCTGTACCGGGGTCGCCTGTCGGAGCTGGCGCAAGCCATGCCCAGCATGGCCGGAATCTGGGGCCGCTGGGCAGTGGTTCCCGGAGCCGGACATTGGGTTCAGTACGAAGCGGCCGCTGCCTTCAACGCCACTTTGCTGGCCATGCTGCCGCTTGGCGGTGCGTCTACTCGGGCTGCAAAGCTTTAAGCAGCTCGGTCTCGATCTCGATTTGCGCCCGGTTTTGCTGCAAGGCAGGCCCGCTGATGAGGAAGGTGTCTTCCACCCGCTCGCCCAGCGTGCTGATTTTGGCCAGGTGCAGGTGGATCCCATGCAGGGCCAGAACGCGGGCAACGCTGTAGAGCAAACCGATGCGGTCGCTGGCCGAAATACTGAGCAGCCATTTCTGACCTTGCTCATCCGGCTTGAGTGTGACCCGGGGTGTGACCGGAAAGCTTTTAACGCGTCGCGAGACCCGGCCGCGAGAGGGCAAGGGCAGGGGACTTTGCTGCGCAAGCGTTTGTGTCAGGCCCGACTCCACCATCGTCATGAGTTCGCGGTAATGCTCAGGCAGCATGGCGGTGACGATCTGGAAGGTGTCGAGCGCCCACCCTGTTCGTGTGGTGTGGATTTTGGCGTCCAAAATGCTGAAGCCCGATTGGTCAAAGTGACCACAAATGCGAGCAAACAAATCGGGTTGATCGGGGGTATAGACCAAAACCTGCAAACCTTCACCGACCGGGGAGTGCCGGGCACGCACCATGGTGCTCAACTGATCGGGTGCGGTCAGTGCCACCTGGCGCGAGAGCTGGCGAGCATGCCACGCGATGTCGGAGGCATCGTGGCGCATGAAGTAACTCACATCCAGGGTGTCCCACAGCGCCTTGTGTCCCTCATGCGGCTGCGCCTGACGGGCCAGCTCGATCAGGGCTTCGCGTTTGCGGGCTTCCACCTCGGCATTGGCATCGGGGGCGCGGCCCCCCAGCACACGTAAAGTGGATTTGTACAGGTCTTCCAGCAGCTTGCCTTTCCAGGCATTCCAGACTTTGGGGCTGGTGCCCCGGATGTCGGCCACGGTGAGCAGGTACAAGGCGGTCAAGCGGCGCTCATTGCCGACGCGCAGAGCAAAACGGGCGATGACTTCCGGGTCGCTCAGATCTTCCTTTTGGGCCACATGGCTCATGGTCAGGTGTTCACTGACCAGGAATTCAATGAGCTGACCGTCTTCTTTGTCGATCTGGTGCTGGCGGCAGAAGGTGCGCACCTCGGCACAACCCAGCTTCGAATGATCGCCACCCCGGCCTTTGGCAATGTCATGGAACAAGGCGGCGGCGTACAAAATCCAGGGCTTGTCCCAGCCACTGGCCAGTTGCGAGCAGAACGGGTATTCATGGGTGTGTTCGGCCATGAAAAAGCGCCGCACATTGCGCAGCACCATCAGGATGTGCTGGTCCACCGTGTAGGCATGGAACAGGTCATGCTGCATCTGGCCCACGATGCGCCGGAACACCCACAGGTAGCGCCCTAGCACCGAGGTTTCGTTCATCAGGCGCATTGCATGGGTGATGCCTTGGGGCTGCTGCAAGATCTGCAAAAACGTCTGGCGGTTGACCGGATCGGCACGAAAGCGCCCGTTCATGATCGCCCGAACGTTGTACAGCGCCCGCAGGGTTCTGGCCGACAGACCTTTTAGGCCGGGCGTGGCCTGGTAAAGCAAAAAGGTCTCCAAGATCGCGTGTGGGTGCTTTTGGTACAGATCGTCGCTGGCCACCTCAATCAGTCCGGCTTTTTCAAAAAAGCGGGCGTTCAGGGGGCGGAAGTGGTCAATGCTCTCACCCCGCTCGGTTTTGAGGCGGTCTTCGATGTTGAGCAGCAAAATCTGGTTGAGCTGCGTCACGGCTTTGGCCGCCCAATAGTATTGGCGCATCAGTTTTTCACTGGCACGCAAGGCCAGACGCCCCTCGGGCGTGATGTCGGAGGCATAACCAAAGGTCTCGGCCACATTGGTTTGCAGGTCAAACACCAAGCGGTCTTCGCGCCGCTTGGCTTTCAGGTGCAAACGGGCGCGGATCAAGCCCAGCAGGGCTTCATTGCGTTTGATTTGCCTGGCCTCCAGCGGTGTGGCCAGCCCTTTGCGGGCGAGTTCGTCCCAACTGTGGCCCAGGCCCGCGGCTCGGGCGACCCACAAAATCATTTGCAGGTCACGCAAGCCACCAGGAGATTCTTTGCAGTTGGGCTCCAGGGCGTAAGGGGTGTTGTCAAACTTGGTGTGACGCTGGTTCATTTCCAGCGTTTTGGCCACCAAAAATGCCTGCGGGTCCATAGCCGCCTGGAACTGCTTTTGAAATTCAAGAAACAGTTTGGTGTTGCCTGTGACCCGACGCGCCTCGAGCAAAGAGGTTTGTACGGTGATGTCTTTGGCCGATTCGGCCAAGCACTCGTCCAAGCTGCGCACGCTGGAGCCTATTTCGAGCCCGGTGTCCCAGCAGTTGCCAATGAAACGTTCGAGCTGGGCCTGCAGGGCAGGGTCACCTTCCGGCGTTTGGCCGGAGGGCAGCAACACCAGCACATCCACATCGGAGTAGGGGAACAGTTCGGCGCGACCACCCCCCCCCACAGCGACCAATGACAGTTCAGGGGAGAAGCCCGCGTTTTGCCACAAGTCAATCAGCAAACCGTCGGCCAAGATGGCCAGTTGTTTGAGGGTTTGCTTGAGGCCTCTGACGGATGAACCGCTGTTGGCCAGGCCCAGCAGCACGGCTGCTTTGTCGCGCTTGTACGTTTCGCGCTGCGCAGCCAGATCGGCCTGAATGGCCAGATCTGGCAAGGGGGCCTGGGCTCGCATGTCAGGCCGTGGCTGGGTCAGTCACAAAGGCGGGCACGGCAGGGGAACAAGCCGAGACGGTCAGCACCTCATAACCTGTTTCTGTGACCAACACGGTGTGCTCCCACTGCGCCGACAAGGAATGGTCTTTGGTGACGATGGTCCAGCCGTCGCCCATTTCCTTGATGTCACGCTTGCCCGCGTTGATCATGGGCTCGATGGTGAAGACCATGCCAGCGACCAACTCGGTCAGGGTACCGGGTTTGCCGTAATGGAGCACTTGTGGCTCTTCGTGGAACACACGGCCAATGCCGTGGCCACAAAACTCACGCACCACCGAAAAGCCGTGGCCTTCAGCAAAGCGCTGAATCGCGTGACCGATGTCACCCAAGTGGGCGCCGGGTTTGACCTGCTCAATGCCTTTCCACATGGCATCGTAGGTCAGGGTCGCCAAGCGTTTAGCGGCGATCGATGCCTCACCGACGTGGAACATTCGGCTGGTGTCGCCATGCCAGCCATCCTTGATGACGGTGATGTCGATGTTCACCGAGTCACCCTTTTTCAGGGGCTTGTCGTTGGGGATGCCATGGCAAACCTGGTGGTTGACCGATGTGCAGATGGATTTGGGATAGGGCTTGTAGCCACCGGGTGCGTAGTTCAAAGGCGCCGGAATGGCTTTTTGGACATCCACGATGTAGTCGTGGCAGAGCTTGTCGAGTTCGTTGGTGGTGACACCCGGCTTCACATAGGGCGTGATGAAGTCGAGAACTTCGGAGGCCAAGCGGCCCGCCACGCGCATCGCATCGATGTCGTCGGCATTTTTGATGGAGATGGTCATGGTTCGAGATTATCCCATTGGGTCAGGGTACATGCCTTTTAGGCCATCGAAAACCACCGCTACCGCGTGTTCGGTGGTCCACGGGTAAACACCAATTTTGGATCTTTGGGGGTATTTGTATTCTGTATACAGACATGAGCTCACCCCTTTTACAACTCACCACAGCCCCCGACCTGGTGGAACAGGTCTACAGCCGTTTGCTCTATGCCATCAGCGAAGGGGCTTTGCCGCCCGGAGAGCGTTTGACGCAAGAAGACCTGGCGCAACGCCTGGCCGTGTCGCGCCAGCCTGTGCTGCAGGCGCTGCGATTGCTCAAAAAAGATGGTTTTGTGGAGGATGCGCCCGGACGGGGTGTGCGTGTGACCCAACTCGATGTGGGCTGGATTGCCCAGGTCTACCAAGTGCGCGGCAGCCTTGACGCCTTGGCCGTGAGGCTGGCCGCTGAGCGCCGGGCCCGGCTGGATGAGGACGTGATGCGCCAGGGACGTCTGGCCGAAAGCGGGCGCGACGTGCAGGCCATGATCCAGGCCGACTTGGCTTTTCACCGCGCGATTTACCACGCCTCAGGCAACCCGCTGATTGCCCAAAGCATTGAGCTGCATTGGCACCACCTCAAACGCGTCATGGGGGCCGTGCTGCAGTCGTCTCACCAGCGGCAAACCGTTTGGGACGAACACGAAGCCATTGCAAAGGCCATTTCGGCTGGTGACGCCGAGCTGGCCGTTCGCCTGGTGCAAGAACACGCACACGAGGCAAGCGTGCAACTCACGGCCCGACTTTCCGAACAAATTCAAAACCTCAAAACAGGAGCACAAGCATGAGACTGACCCCCGAACAATTGGAACAATTTGACCGCGAGGGCTATTTGTTTTTCCCTGGCCTGTTCACACCCGAAGAAACCAAAAACCTGAACGATGCGGTGCCCGAGTTGTACAGCCGCCGCGAGGCCTACAACGTGCGCGAAAAAGGCAGCGACGCTGTGCGCACCAACTTTGCGGCCCACATGTACAGCGAGCCTTTTGCCAAGTTGGCCCGTCACCCCCGCATGATTGAGCCGGTGCAAGACCTGTTTGGCGAAGAGCTGTACATGCACCAGTTCAAGATCAACGGCAAGATGGCTTTTGAGGGCGATGTGTGGCAGTGGCACCAGGACTACGGCACCTGGCTGAACGACGACATGATGCCCACCGAGCGGGCCATGAATGTGGCGATTTTCTTGGACGATGTGAACCCCTTCAACGGCCCGCTCATGTTCATTCCCGGCAGCCACAAAAAGGGCGTGGTCGAGGCCAAACATGACCTGTCGACCACCAGCTACCCCCTGTGGACGGTGGACAACGACCTGATTGCCCAGTTGGTCGAGCGGGCGGGCGGCAAAGAGGGCGGCATCGTCAGCCCCACCGGGCCAGCGGGCTCCATGATCTTGTTCCACAGCTGCTTGGTGCACGCCTCCGCCAGCAACCTCTCGCCTTGGAACCGGGTGAGTGTGTACCTGAGTCTGTGCGCAGTGTCCAACCACATCCGCCGTCACAAGCGTCCCGAATACATCGCCCACCGCGACTTCACGCCCATCAGCTGCCTGCCCGACGATTGCTTGGTGAACAGTTACCCGGTGGACCTGCCTTGGAAGGGCGGCATGCCCGAAAGCGCTCTGAAAACCTCGCTCGATGTCTTGAAAGAAGCCGCATGAACCTGCACGCCAAACTCCTGCAACGCGCCGCTGAAAACCGCCCCATCCGCATCGGCCTGATCGGCGCGGGCAAATTCGGCTCCATGTACCTGGCGCAGATTCCCCGCACCCCCGGGGTGCATTTGGTCGGCATTGCCGACCTGTCGCCTGACGGCGCCCGCGCCAACTTGGCCCGCGTGGGCTGGGAAGCTGAGCGCCTCACGGCCAGCAGCTTGGACGACGCGGTCAAAAACGGCACCACCCATGTGGGCGACGACTGGCAAAGCCTGGTGCGCCACCCGGCGGTGGACGTGATCGTCGAGTGCACGGGATCGCCTTTGCACGCGGTGGACCACATTTTGGAAGCCTTCGCGAACCGCAAACATGTCGTCAACGTCACGGTGGAGGCCGACGCGTTTTGCGGCCCCTTGCTCGCCACCCGCGCTCAGACGGCGGGCGTGGTGTATTCCTTGGCCTTTGGTGACCAGCCTGCCCTCATTTGTGATCTGGTCGATTGGGCACGCACTTGCGGATTTCCGGTCGTGGCCGCAGGCCGGGGCCACAAGTGGCTGCCGCACTTCAGCGAATCCACGCCCGAGACCGTGTGGGGCTATTACGGTTTGACGCCCGAGCAAGCCGAGCGCGGCGGGCTCAACCCCAAAATGTTCAACAGCTTTTTGGACGGCTCCAAGCCCTCCATCGAGAGCACCGCCGTGTCAAACGCCACCGGTTTGGGTGTGCCCAGCAACGGCTTGCTCTACCCGCCCGCCAGCGTGGAAGATATTCCGTATGTCACCCGCCCGATCTCGGAAGGCGGTGTGCTCGAGCGCAAGGGCATGGTCGAGGTGATCTCCAGTTTGGAGACCGATGGCCGCAAAATCCCCTACGACATCCGCATGGGCGTGTGGGTTACGGTGGAGGCCGAGACCGACTACATCAAGAACTGCTTTGAAGAGTACAACGCCCACACCGACCCCTCGGGCCGTTATTTCACGCTTTACAAACGCTGGCACCTGATTGGCCTCGAAGTGGGCGTGAGTGTGGCGAGTGTCGCCCTGCGCAACGAACCCACAGGCGTGGCCATTGGCTGGAACGCCGACGTGGTGGCCACGGCCAAGCGCGACTTGAAACCCGGCGACATGCTGGACGGCGAGGGCGGTTACACCGTCTGGGGCAAGCTGCTGCCCGCAGCCACCTCCAAACGCATGGGCGGCGTGCCGCTGGGTTTGGCGCACGGCGTGAAAGTCATTCGCCCCGTCGCCAAAGGCCAAAGCCTGACTTGGGACGATGTGACCATGGACACGACGACTCACGCCTACCGAATCCGGCGCGAGATGGAGGCGACTTCAGTGCTGGGTTGATTGCTTTGGCCTGATCTGAGTCCTCAAGCCGTGCTGCGTCTGCAGCACGGCTTTTTTTCTGGCAGCAGACCGTTGCTGAATCAGCCCATTTCGCCGCCGGATCAGGGTTTCCCCCGTTAAAATACTGCCTTTGCCGGCCAGCCCCAGTCAGCGGCCCCGGCGCTACGGTTTCCCGTCTCTTCACAAGGCCACCCCGTGTCCCTGCACATCACGACTTTCGAAGGCGCCAGCGCCCTCAGCGACTTTCGCATTGCCCAGCTTTTGCCCCGTCTGGCAGAAATCTCGCCTCACATCTCAGGCATCAACGCCCGTTTTGTGCATCTGGTGGCTACCACCGCCCCTTTGCAGGACGCCCAAAAACACACCCTGGCAGCACTGCTGACCTACGGCGAGCCTTACGCAGGCCCCAGCGATGGCCCGGTGATCGTGGTCAGCCCGCGCATTGGTACCGTGTCGCCCTGGGCGTCCAAGGCGACCGACATCGCCCACAACTGCGGTTTTGATGTGCGCCGCGTGGAGCGTTTGACCGAATACCGCTTGACCTTGAAATCGGGCTTGCTCAGCACAGCCAAATTGACTGCAGAGCAATTGGGCCAGGTGGCCGCTGTGCTGCACGACCGCATGACCGAGTCGGCCATGCTCAGCCGAGGTGATGCCGCTGCTTTGTTCACGGCGCTGGACCCCGCGCCCATGGACCATGTGGATGTCTTGGGTGGCGGTCGCGCTGCTTTGGAAGAGGCCAACAAAACCTGGGGCCTGGCCTTGGCCGATGACGAAATCGACTACTTGGTCAAAGCCTTCACAGGACTGAATCGCAACCCCACCGATGTGGAGTTGATGATGTTCGCGCAGGCCAACAGCGAGCACTGCCGCCACAAAATTTTCAACGCCGAGTTCACCATCGACGGCGTGGCCCAGCCCAAAAGCCTGTTCGGCATGATCCGCAACACGCACCAGCTCAGCCCCCAGCACACGGTGGTGGCGTATTCAGACAACGCCTCGGTGATGGAAGGCCACACGGTGGAGCGCTTTGTGGCCAGAACGTCAGGGCAGGGCGCGGCTTACCAGAGCGAACAAGCCTTGCACCATGTGTTGATGAAGGTCGAGACCCACAACCACCCCACCGCGATTTCACCGTTCCCCGGCGCATCCACGGGCGCGGGCGGCGAAATCCGTGACGAGGGCGCGACCGGTCGCGGCTCCAAGCCCAAGGCGGGTTTGTCGGGCTTCACCGTGTCCAAACTCTGGGGCGGTATGTCCGACCAAGCCGGTGGTAAGCCCGAGCACATCGCCAGCCCCCTGCAAATCATGACCGAAGGCCCTTTGGGTGGTGCGGCCTTCAACAACGAGTTTGGCCGCCCCAATTTGCTGGGCTATTTCCGCGAATACGAGCAGACGGTGGACGGCGTGGTGCGGGGTTACCACAAGCCGATCATGATCGCGGGCGGTCTGGGTCAGATCGACGCCGAGCAAACGAAAAAGATTGAATTTCCGGCGGGCAGTTTGCTGATCCAGCTGGGCGGCCCCGGCATGCGCATCGGCATGGGCGGCAGTGCGGCCAGCTCCATGGCCACCGGCACCAACGCCGCGAATCTGGACTTTGACTCGGTGCAGCGTGGCAACCCCGAGATCGAGCGCCGGGCGCAAGAGGTCATCAACCACTGCTGGGCGCAAGGTGCGGCCAACCCGATTCTGGCGATCCACGACGTCGGCGCAGGTGGTTTGTCCAACGCCTTCCCCGAGCTGACCAACGACGCGGGCCGTGGTGCACGTTTTGATTTGCGTGCGATCAAGCTCGAAGAGTCCGGCCTGTCGCCCAAAGAAATCTGGTCCAACGAAAGCCAAGAACGCTATGTGATGGCGATCACCCCCGAGTCTTTGGTGCAGTTCACCGCTTTTTGCGAGCGCGAGCGTTGCCCGTTTGCGGTGATTGGCGTAGCGACCGACGAGCGCCAGCTGGTGCTGGAAGACCAAGGCTATGAGTCGCCCGTGGACATGCCCATGGACGTGCTGCTGGGCAAACCGCCCAAGATGCACCGCGATGTGCAAACTGTGGTGCGCCAGTCGCCTGCGATGGACTTGACGGGTGTGAGTTTGCAAAAAGCCGTGATCGACGTGCTGAGCCACCCGACTGTGGCGTCCAAGCGATTCCTCATCACCATCGGCGACCGCGCCGTAGGCGGCCTGACGCACCGCGACCAGATGGTCGGCCCATGGCAGGTGCCTGTGGCCGACGTGGCCGTGACCCTGGCCGACTACGCGGGCTTTGCGGGCGAAGCCATGAGCATGGGCGAGCGCACACCGCTGGCCTCGCTCAACGCCGCAGCGTCCGGCCGCATGGCCGTGGCCGAAGCCATCACCAATTTGCTGGCCGCGCCCATCGAGCTGCCCCGCGTCAAGATGTCCGCCAACTGGATGGCCGCGTGCGGCGAGCCGGGTGAAGACGCTGCTTTGTATGAAACCGTCAAGGCCGTGGGCATGGAACTGTGCCCAGCGCTCGACATCTCGATCCCTGTGGGCAAAGACAGCTTGTCGATGCGCACACAGTGGGCCGACAAGGGTCAGACCCACAAAGTCACATCGCCCGTGAGCCTGATCATCACCGCCTTTGCCAGCCTGCCTGACGTGCGCGGCACGTTCACGCCGCAACTGGACGCAAAAACCGATGACACCAGCTTGCTGCTGATTGACCTGGGCCAAGGCCGCAACCGCATGGGCGGCAGCGTGCTGGGCCAAGTGCTGGGCCAGTTTGGTGAAAGCGTGCCCGACCTTGAAGAGCCGCAAGCGCTGGTCCATCTGGTCAAGGCCATCAATACCTTGCGTGCCCAAGGCCAAATCCTGGCCTACCACGACCGCAGCGACGGCGGCTTGCTGGCCGCAGTAGCCGAAATGGCTTTTGCAGGCCATGTGGGCGTGGCCCTCAATGTGGACATGCTGGTGACCGAGGGCGACGGCATCACCGACAGCCGCGCCGACCACGGCGACGCCAAGAACTGGGCAGGCCAGGTCAGTGCCCGCCGCGACGAACTCACCCTCAAAGCCCTGTTCAACGAAGAGCTGGGCGTGGTGCTGCAAGTGCGCACGGCCGAGCGCAACGCTGTTTTGCAAACCTTGCGCGAACACGGCTTGTCCAAACACACGCATGTGATCGGCAAAACCCGTCCTGTGCAATCGACCATCCAAAAAGGCGTGGGCGAACTCAGCATCTGGCGCGACACCAAAGAGGTGTTTGCCGCCAAGCTGGAAGACCTGCACCAGGTCTGGGACAGCGTGAGCTGGAAGATTTGTCAGCAGCGCGACAACCCCGCTTGCGCCGATGCCGAACACGCCGCAGCTGGCCGCGTTGACGACCCCGGCATGCATGTGGCGCTGAGCTTTGACCCGACTGAGAACGTCGCTGCGCCATTCCTGAATTTGTCACGCCCCAAAGTGGCTATCTTGCGAGAGCAGGGCGTCAACTCGCATGTGGAAATGGCCTACGCCTTCCACACAGCGGGTTTTGAGTCGCACGACGTGCACATGACCGACCTGCAATCGGGCCGCGCCAACTTGGCCGACTTCCAAGGTCTGGTCGCTTGCGGAGGTTTCAGCTACGGCGACACGCTGGGCGCGGGCATCGGTTGGGCACGATCGATCACCTTCAACCCCGCTCTGGCTGAGCAGTTCAAGGGCTTTTTTGGCCGCACCGACACCTTTGGTCTGGGCGTATGCAACGGCTGCCAGATGTTTGCGGAACTCGCCGACATCATCCCGGGCGCCGAAGCTTGGCCGCGCTTCACCACCAACCAAAGTGAGCGCTTCGAAGCGCGTCTGTCGATGGTCGAGGTGTTGGAGTCGCCCAGCTTGTTTTTGCAAGGCATGGCGGGCAGCCGCTTGCCGATTGCTGTGGCGCACGGTGAAGGCTTTGCCAACTTCAAACACCGCGGTAACCCAGCCCAAGCCCTTGGCGCGATGCGCTTTGTGGACAACCATGGCCAGGCCACCGATGCGTACCCCTTCAACCCCAACGGCAGCGCGGGCGGCCTCACGGCCGTGACCACGGCAGACGGTCGCTTCACGGCCATGATGCCGCACCCTGAGCGGGTGTTCCGCAATGTGCAGATGAGCTGGACAAGTGGCGACATCGCATCCACCAGTCCTTGGCTGCGCGTGTGGCAAAACGCCCGCAAGTGGGTGGGCTGATCTGTCAAGCATGAAGTCTACCAACACCACTCAGTGGTTCCCGCCTTCACAACTGGCTTTTTACTTTGACCAGGGTGCTTGGTCACGCGGCACCACCTTGTATTTGCAAGACCAAGTCTTGTCCTCCCAGTTGTCGCCCGATGGCGACGGCTGGCGCTTGCAGGGCCAAGTCCAAGGCAACGATGCGCAGCCCTATTCGGTCAATGCCGAACTTCGGGTCAGTGCGGGTGGCAACTTGAGCGAGTGGCGCAGTGGCTGCACCTGCCCGGTGGGGCGGTACTGCAAACATGGTGCGGCTTTGGGCATTTTGGCTTCGATGCAAGGCTTGGCCCTGCAAAAAGAATGGGGCCCCGAGGGGCCTACGCCCGAGGTGCTGGAGCGCCGCTCTCAGATGGAAAAAGAGCGGGCCCTGAGCCACGCCGAATACCAGGTCCGCGACTGGCTGAACCGTTTGGAAAACGCCAACGGCCCAGCCGCCTTCACCTTGCCCGGCAGCACCCACGATCAATTTGTGTACAGCTTGTCCGTTGTCCAAACCGCTTACAAACCCGTGTTCCATTTGGCCGTGAAACGGGCAGCGCAAAAGCGCAGCGGCGAGTGGGGCAAAGCCAAAAAGCTCAGCAGCGAACCCTCGGCGCACGACCCGATCTGGCAAACCAGCTGTCCGCTGGACCGCGATATCTTTGACCTGTTGAAGGCTTGTCCGGCCGCCAGCAGTTTCAGCTCCTACGGCTTTCAGGGCGAGGTCAAGCTGCACGGCATGCCCGGGCAATTGCTGTTACAGCTGTGCAGCCAAACCGGCCGTTTGGTGTCAGATGAGGGCATCCCTTTGCGCTGGCAAGACGCCCCCGAAACTTTGGTGGGAACCTGGCGCGAAATCAAGAGCGAAGACCACCAGCCCGATGGCTGGCAGCTGAGCATGCAGCCGCAGCGCCCAGGCGTGGTGTTTGGTCTGAACCAACCGCCTTTTTTTATGGACACAGCTCAAGGCCTGTGTGGCCCCTTGGACACGCAGGGCCTTAGCGCCAACGAGCTGCAAGTCTTGACCAACTCCCCTGTGCTGCCCGAAAGTGTGGCCTTCAAGTTTCAAAACCAGTTGCTCGAACGTTTGGGCCCGGTGCCTTTGCCGCCCGTGATCCAGAAGATGCCGGAAATTCGTGGCGTCAAGCCCCGGGCCGTGCTCGACATCGCCCCCGTCCACCCCGCAGAACGCGTTGTGCAGGGCTTGTTTGTGGGCGAATTGACCTTTGACTACGATGGCCAACGCGGCTTTTGGTCAGGCACACAAAACCGCGTCTTAATCGGGCAAGGTTCTCAGGCGCGTCTGTTGCTGCGCGACCTGCCCAGTGAGCGCAAAGCTTGGGATGCTCTGGCCGCTTTAGGGCTTGAAACCTTCGACGCCAACAGGCTGGTGTTGCCACCCTAGCAATCGCAGCAGCGCTGGCTCGAGTGGGTCGAGAGCTACTTTGCGCCGCTGCGCCAAGCGGGTCTGGACGTGAACTTCATCTCGGGTACTACCCCCTGGTTGCGCCAAGCCGATGATGTGCACATCGATTTGTCGGGTGGTGATGAAGCGCCGGAAACTTCACCTTGGTTTGACTTGTCGCTCGGCATGGACATCGACGGTCAACGGGTGAACATCCTCCCTTGGGTGCCTTCGATTTTGTCAACACTCGCAAAAATCAGCCCATCCTCTGCCGAAGGCGACAGGATCGCTTTGCCGCCGTTTTTGTACCTGCCCGACTTGCAGGGCGAGGGCTTTGTGAAACTGCCCACCGCAAAAATCGAGCCTTGGCTGACCACCCTGATGGAGCTGGTCTCGGAACGCGGACGCGATTGGGGCGGTGATGAGCTGCGCTTGTCGCGCTTGGAGGCCTTGCGCACCGCTGCAACGCTGGGAGAAGGTGTGGCTTGGGCAGGCGCCCAAAGTTTGATGAACCTGGTGCAGCAAATGCGTGGCATCAGCAGCTTGCCCGAAGTGGCCGCCCCCGACAGTTTGCAAGCGACTTTGCGGCCTTACCAGCAGCAAGGCCTCAACTGGTTGCAGTTTTTGCGCACGCACCATCTGGCGGGCATCCTGGCGGACGACATGGGCCTGGGCAAAACCCTGCAGACCCTGGCGCACATCCTGACCGAAAAAGAAGCGGGTCGGCTCACGCAGCCAGCGCTCATCGTGGCCCCGGTAAGTTTGCTGGGCAATTGGCAGCGCGAAGCGGCCCGCTTTTGTCCAACCCTGCGCACCCACATACACCATGGCCTGTTGCGGCATGAGACGGCGCAAGACCTGAGC
>JAKFXJ010000231.1 GCA_021731425.1 Limnohabitans sp.
GTGTCATCTGTGCTTTCTCAGGGTAGAGCAGGTTTGTACACCAGCCACGCGCATCGGGGTATCACCTGCGGCGCAGACATCTGAACGGCTTGTCGCCCATGCGTCAATCGGATCAACCTTCGCATTGTGCGAGGGTTGCTAGACTGGATTCATGCGCATTTCAGAACTCTCGGCCAAGACCCAGGTGTCGGTGCACCGCTTGCGTCGCTATGAAGCGGCTGGCTTGATCGTGAGCCAGCGATTGCCCAACGGCTACCGCGATTACGACGAGAAAACCGTGAGGCTGGTGGTCTTCATCGCCATGTCGCGAGAGATGGGATTTTCGCTGCCCTTCATCGCTGAGTACGTGCCCAAATTCCAATCGGGCCAATTGACGCCTCAGGACATGATCGAGGCGATTCAGCAGCGAGTGGCCGAGATCGACCAAGTCATCGCCCAACACTAAGCGCTGCGCAAGAAGCTGATCGACCACATCGGCTGGTTCAAAAACAAGCAAAGGAAATCTAAATGAGTCCACTCGACATGTTGAAAAAGATCAACGCAATGGCCGAATTCAACCGCTGGTGTGGCATCGAAGTCACCGTGGCCGAACCCGGCTTTGTGGAAATCGAGATGCCTTGGCGGCCTGAGGTTGGCCAGTACTCGGGCTTCTTGCACGCGGGTTTGATCGGCACCTTGATTGACACCGCTTGTGGTTTCGCAGCGGGCACCGTGGCGGGGCCGAATTTGTTGGCGGCTAACTTTTCGGTCAACTGCTTGCGGCCTGCAGTAGGGCAAAAGTTCATTGCCCGGGCACGTGTGGTCAAACCCGGCAAAGCGCAGGTGTTCACCAGCTGCGATTTGTTTGCGGTGGACGCCGAGGGTGAAAAACTCGTGGCGAACGGTCAGACTTTGCTCACGGTGGTTCAAGCCGCGTGAGTTTACGTAGGACCACTGGTTTCGGTTTGCCCCGTCAGTGGGAGCGCTGCCAAAGCGCCATCCCCCGCTGCGCCTTGCTCGCATCGCTGGGTGTGAGCGTCACCGCACCTTGTGGTGTCTGGCGCAGCACATCGGCCAGCGCCATCAGGGCCGATTCGGGGCCGCTGAGCAGTTCAAGCTCCAGTTCCAGCAGCGGCTCGCTCAGGTCGGTGTCAGGCACATGGATGCGGCCTTGGTCCAGCGCCACTTCGATCTGGGCGTCTGCGTGTGTGACGACCCAGCGCTGGCGTTCAAAGTCTGTGCAGAACAGCGCACGCAAAGCAGGGCGCAAAGCCATCAGGTCGGTGGCCAATTCGGCGTCATCGACCAGCGTATCGAACTGCAGCGCACACGGCGTTGTCGGGCCTTCCCATTCTTGTCTGCGCGACAAACCGTTTTGGCTTTGGCCTGCGGTTTTGACGGTGAGCAGCCATTGATCACCCGCCAGCCGCTCGCGCACGGCCATGCGGCGTTGCTGCAGGGCCAAGTCGGGCGTGTCGAAATAGGTGTTGAGCAGGCGCTGCGTACCCACGCCTTTGGACAGCAGCGGGTGGGTCAGCAGGCGTGGCAGGTCTTATTCGTTCAGACTGAGTTTGAGTTCGGTTTCCATGGAGGCAAGTCGAGGTCAGGGGGCTTGTCGGGGCTGAAGCCGCCTACCTACAAGCGGTTTGTTATGCCGACCTTCAGGGAAATCGCCCACGCAGATAGGCCACGATTTCGGTCGAGTCTTGCAGCCAACGGATTTTGCCGTCCGCTTCGGTGATCTTCAGACACGGCACCTGGGTCGCGCCACTGCCTTGAAGTAATTCATTGCGGTGATCGGCATGGTGCTGCGCATCGCGTTTTTCAATCGGCAGCGACAAGCGGCGCATTTCTTGGCGCACCTTGATGCAAAACGGGCAGGTGCTGAATTGGTAGAGCGCCAGGCTTTGGCATTGCTGGTCCACCTTGGCTTGCTCGGCGGGGGCGCGTTGCACGCCAGTGGGTTGGGTCAGGCGCTCTTTGAGCAGCATGACGGGACCCAGCACAAGGCGCAGGGTTCTGAAGAAAGCACGGATGACGGTTTTCATAGAGACATTCAAAGGTTCAAAAGTGGTGGGAAATCAGATAAGTGTGAACTGAGCAAGGGTCAGGGGTGGATGCGTAGCGTGTTTAAAGCAAACGCGCCAAATAGTGGCCCGTGAAGCTCGCCTTGTTTTTGGCCAGTTGCTCGGGTGTGCCTTCGCCCAGCACGGTGCCACCGCCTGCGCCGCCTTCAGGACCCATATCAATCAACCAGTCGGCGGTTTTGATCACGTCGAGGTTGTGTTCGATGATGACGATGGTGTTGCCCGCGTCGCGCAGCTGGTGCAGCACCTTGAGCAATAAATCGATGTCGGCAAAGTGCAGGCCGGTGGTGGGTTCGTCCAAGATGTAAAGCGTGCGGCCCGTGTCGCGTTTGGACAGTTCTAGGGCGAGCTTGACGCGTTGCGCCTCGCCACCCGAGAGCGTGGTGGCGCTTTGCCCCAGGCGAATGTAGGTCAGGCCCACGTCGAGCAGGGTTTGCAACTTGCGTGCAATGTTGGGTACGGCGCTGAAGAACTGGTGCGCTGCTTCGACCGTCATGTTCAAGATCTGCGCGATGTTCTGGCCCTTGTATTGGACTTCGAGCGTTTCGCGGTTATAGCGCATGCCGTGGCACACATCGCAGGGCACGTACACATCGGGCAAAAAGTGCATCTCCACTTTGACCATGCCGTCGCCCTGACAGGCTTCGCAGCGGCCCCCGGTCACGTTGAAGGAGAAGCGCCCGGGGCCATAGCCACGCTCACGGGCGGCGGGCACCTCGGCCATCAACTCGCGGATGTGGGTGAACAGGCCTGTGTAGGTGGCGGGGTTGCTGCGCGGCGTGCGGCCAATGGGCGACTGGTCGACGTTGATGACCTTGTCGAAATGGTCCAGCCCTTTGATGTCTTCGTGGGCGGCAGCTTCATCGTGCGCACGGTGGATCTGGTGCGCGGCGGCGGTGTACAGTGTGTCATTGACCAGCGTCGATTTGCCTGAGCCCGACACGCCAGTCACGCAGGTCAGCAGCCCCACGGGGAACTTCACGTTCACCTGCTTCAGGTTGTTGCCCGAGGCTCCGATGATCTCGATGAAGTCCTTTCCCGCTTTGTGGCGCTTGGGGATCTCGATCTTCTTGCGGCCCGACATGTATTGGCCAGTCACCGAGTCGGTCGCAGCCAAGATGTCGGCGCAAGTGCCTTGCGCCATCACGCGCCCGCCGTGCACGCCCGCACCTGGGCCCATGTCGATGACGTGGTCGGCCACGCGGATCATGTCTTCGTCATGCTCGACCACCAGCACGCTGTTGCCGATGTCGCGCAGGTGCTGCAGCGTGCTGATCAGCCGGTCGTTGTCACGCTGGTGCAGGCCGATGCTGGGCTCGTCGAGCACATACATCACGCCCGTGAGCCCTGAACCGATCTGGCTGGCCAAGCGAATGCGCTGCGACTCGCCGCCGGACAGGGTGTCGGCGCTGCGGTCCAGGCTCAAATAATTCAGGCCCACGTCGTTCAAAAACTTCAGGCGCAACGCGATCTCGCGCACCACCTTGTCGGCAATCTCGGCCTTGGCCCCGTGCATTTTTAGGCCCTGAAAATACTGCTGCGATTCACCCAGCGTGATGTGGCTGATCTCGTAAATGGCGCGGGCCTGATCGCCTTCGCCAATGCGCACATGGCGGGCTTCGCGCCGCAAGCGCGTGCCTTGGCAATCGGTGCAGGCCTGCATGTTGCGGTAGCGGGCCAGGTCTTCGCGCACCACAGCCGAGTCGGTCTCGCGGTAGCGCCGCGTCATGTTGGGGATGATCCCTTCAAACGGGTGCTTCTTGCTGACCTTTTTGCCTTGCGAAGCGCCAGACTCCATGGTGTAGCTGAACTTGATTTCTTCATCGCCCGAGCCATGCAGCAAAACCTGTTGGTGTGCGGGCGCAAGTTTTTCAAACGGCGTTTCGATGTCAAACTGGTAATGCTTGGCCAGGCTTTCGAGCATGCTGAAGTAAAACCCGTTGCGCCGGTCCCAACCTTTGATGGCGCCACTGGCTAAGCTGAGCGAAGGGAAGGCCACGACCCGCTCCGGGTCAAAAAACGCCATGCTGCCAATGCCATCGCAAGTGGGGCACGCGCCCATGGGCGAGTTGAATGAGAACAGCCTTGGCTCCAACTCGCTGATGGAATAGGTGCACACCGGGCAGGAGAACTTGGCGTTGAACAGGTGTTCTTTGCCGGTGTCCATTTCCAGCGCCACAGCGCGGTGTTCGGCCAGGTGCAGCGCGGCCTCAAAACTCTCGGCCAAGCGCTGGCGTAAGGCGTCTCTCGCTTTCGCATCTTCTTCCGAACGGACTTTGATGCGGTCCACCACCACGTCGATATTGTGCTTTTCGGTTTTCTTGAGGGTGGGCAGGTCTTCGACTTCCACCGTTTGCCCATTGATGCGAAAGCGCACATAACCCAGCGCCTGCATCTGCTCAAAGACTTTTTCAAACTCGCCTTTTTTCTCACGCGCAATGGGCGCGAGGATCATCAGTTTGGTGTCTTCGGGCAGGGCCAACACGGCGTCCACCATCTGGCTCACGGTTTGCGCTTGCAGGGGCAAGTTGTGGTCGGGGCAATACGGCGTGCCTGCGCGGGCGTACAACAAGCGCAGGTAGTCGTGGATTTCGGTCACGGTGCCCACGGTCGAGCGGGGGTTGTGGCTGGTGGCTTTTTGTTCGATGGAAATGGCGGGCGATAGGCCCTCGATCAAATCCACATCGGGCTTGTCCATCAGCTGCAAAAACTGCCGGGCATAGGCCGACAGGCTCTCTACATAGCGGCGCTGGCCTTCGGCGTACAGGGTGTCAAAGGCCAAGCTGGACTTGCCCGAGCCCGACAAGCCCGTGATCACCACCAACTGGTTGCGCGGGATGTCGAGGTCGATGTTTTTGAGGTTGTGCGTGCGGGCACCCCGCACACTGATGTGGGTCTGCCGCAGCGCTGAGGCCAGATACCGCGCGGGCTCGGGTTCGTCGGGCAAGAGAGAAGGGTCGGCAAATTTCACGTGGGGCAGCCAGATCAGCAAAACCTTTGATTATCCCCTTTGACCTCTTGCCGGGCGCTGGGGCCCGTCAATGGGGGACAATCGGGCATTTGCATTTCCCCGTTTGGGGACTTTTTGAGTTCTTTTGTGGCCGATTTCTCGCCTTATTCCGCTGCCGATGCTTTGCACATGACGCCCATCGAGCGCCGCGCCAGCGCGTCTCTGGCCAGCATTTTTGCGCTGCGCATGCTGGGTTTGTTTTTGGTCTTGCCCGTCTTTGCACTGGAGGCACGCCGATACCCCGGTGGCGAAGACCCGGTCTGGCTAGGCCTGGCCATGGGCATTTATGGCCTGACGCAGGGCCTGCTGCAGCTGCCCTTTGGGATGGCCTCGGACCGTTTTGGCCGCAAGCGGGTCATTGTGTTGGGCTTGGTGATTTTTGCCTTGGGCAGCTTTTGGGCGGCTGCGGCCACGGACCTGATGGGCCTGTTGCTCGGGCGAAGCTTGCAGGGTGCGGGGGCTGTGTCGGCGGCCGTGACGGCCTTGCTGGCCGACCTGACGCGCGACGAGGTGCGCACCAAGGCCATGGCTTTGGTAGGCGGCAGCATCGGTTTGATGTTCGCCCTGTCCTTGGTGGTGTCCCCCTTGCTGACGGCCTGGATCGGTTTGCCTGGCCTGTTTTGGCTGACCGGTGTTCTGGCGCTGTTGGGCGTGGTTGTGGTCATTTGGGGGGCACCCCCTGCGCCAGAGCCTTTGACCGGGCAGGGCCGGGGGCGACTGCGTGATGTTCTGGTCCATGCCGACCTGATGCGCCTGAATGTGGGTGTGTTTGTGTTACATGCGGTGCAGCTGGCCATGTGGGTGGCCGTGCCCGCCTTGCTGGTGCAGGCGGGCTTGCAGACGGCGCAGCACTGGCAGGTGTATTTGCCCGCGGTCTTGCTGTCGTTTTTGTTTTTGGGTGTGGTGTTTGCCATGGAGCGCCGGGGGCACCTGAAGAAAGTCTTTTTGTTCTCGATTGCCTTGATGACCTTGGTCGAGCTGGGTTTGTTGGTGCAATCGGCGGGCACCACCAGCCTGAGCGCCATGGCGCTGCTGCTGCTCGTTTTTTTCTGCGGCTTCAATGCTCTGGAGGCCACCCAGCCGAGTTTGGCCTCGCGCATCGCGCCCCGAGCCATGCGCGGCACCGCCATGGGGGTTTACAACACGTTGCAGTCGCTGGGGTTTTTTGTCGGGGGGCTGGCTGGCGGCTGGCTGGTCAAGTCATGGGGCAGCCCGGTGTTGTTTTTGTGTTGCGGCTTGGCGCTGCTGGTTTGGCTGTATGTGGCATGGCCCATGCAAACCCCAGGCCGTGCGGCGCCTATCGGGCAGGTGGCTTGAGGGGTAGGACAGCGTTCGGCATCGGTCCGCTGGGGGGCGGATTGGCCCCATAATTGATGCATCTATTGAGGAGTTTTCATGGCATCCGTCAACAAAGTCATCATCGTCGGCAACCTCGGGGCTGACCCCGAAACCCGTTATTTGCCTTCTGGCGATGCGGTCACCAGCATCCGTGTGGCCACCACAGACCGCTACAAGGACAAGGCCACAGGCGAGATGCGTGAAGCCACCGAGTGGCACAGCATCAGCTTTTTTGCCAAGTTGGCCGAGATCGCGGGCCAGTACCTGCGCAAGGGCAGCCAGGTGTATGTGGAAGGCAGCTTGCGGACCCGCAAATACACCGACAAAAACGGCGTTGAAAAATTCGCCACCGACATCCGTGCCGACAGCATGCAAATGCTGGGCAGCCGACAAGGCATGGGCGGCCCGTCTGAGGACGGTGGTGCAAGTGGTGGTGGCTATGCCCCTCGCCAATCGGCACCAGCCCGTCCGGCTGCCGCACCGGCCAGCCGACCTGCACCCGCAGCCAAGCCTGCGGCCAGCAACTTTGACGACATGGACGACGACATTCCGTTCTAATTTATCCCTACGACCCGTTGTACTTTTAAGCCCCTGATGCGTCCATCAACCCGTGGCCTGCGTCACGGGTTTTTTTAATGAAAAATTGGCCATGAACGAAATCACCTCCCGATTTTTGCCATCAGAGGACGCCCAGCGGCGTGAACTGCACAACGAAGTCCATGCCCGGCCCTCAGCCCGGGTGCGATTGCCTGCGTTGATTGTTTACGTTGCGGTGCTCAATGAGGGGATTTCGCGAGAGCAGGAGTTGGCGCATTTGCGGCTTTTGCCAGGTCATGCCGATTTGACCTTGGAACGGATGCAGGGTAATTTTTTGCGCTTGCGCTGTGACCACTACACCGTCAAATGGGAGCGTCACACCGAATTCACGCGTTACTCCATTGTGCAAACCCTGCCAGCGCATGCCGGTTGGGGGGAGGTCTTGCCCGAGTTGGCGGCGCATGTGGCGCCAGGAACCGACTGGCTGCGGGGATTGCCTGGCCAAACCATGGCGGCGATCCACATGGGCATGCTGCAAGTGGACATCGACCAAGGCGATTTGATCTCGACAGCACAAGCTTGGTTGGGTGAAGGGGTGGTTTTGGCTTCGCGCATGGGCAACACCACCGAGGGCATGTCGCATTCGTGCATCTTGACGAATTTCCGCATTGGCGACGATGGGTTTGAACGCATGTTGGTGCTGGCCCCAGAAGGCACGACCGAGGCGCGTGCGGGCCGCATTTCGCAGCGTGTGCTTGAAGTTGAAACCTACCGCCTGATGGCTTTGCGCGGCTTGCCCGTGACCAAAAACCTGTCGACCATGTTGTCGGCAGCCGAATCGCAGTTGGCCGATCTCACGGGATCGCTGGAGCGTAAGGGTGAGACTGACCAAGCGCTTCTTGATTCACTGGTGGCTTTGGCTGCCAGCATTGAGCGGGCGACTGCCGAGCATGGCTTTCGCTTTTCTGCCACGCGGGCCTACGACACCTTGGTGAGCCAGCGTTTGGTTGAGTTGCGTGAGCGACCCATTTCGGGGACACAGACTTTGGGCGAGTTCATGCAAAGGCGTTTGTCGCCCGCCATGGCCACAGTGCAGGCCACCGAAAAGCGACTGGCTTCTTTGGCCGAGCGGGTCTCGCGCACCAGCGCCTTGCTGCGCACGCGGGTGGACATCGCAACAGAAGCTCAAAACCAGATGTTGCTTGAAAAACTGACCAAAGGCCAAGCTTTGCAGCTGCGTTTGCAAAGCACGGTGGAGGGGCTATCGATCGCGGCGATCAGTTATTACGTGGTGAGTTTGGTGTTCTATGGCGCCAAAGCGTTGAACAACTTGGGCTTGCCATTCAATCCAGAGGTGTTGGCGGGTGTGTCGATACCGTTCGTGCTTTTTGGAACATGGAAAACCGTGCAAAAGATCCATGCACGAATTCACCGCGACTAGATTGGGGCGCCTTGGATTGGGCGAGGTGCCTCAATGTCGCTGTGCTAAGCTGATTTCAAAGTCCGCCGCAGGGGGTGGCGACTGATTAAAAAGGGAAAAAAATGGACCTTCAATTGACTGGAAAAACGGCGCTGGTGACGGGCGCCAGTGTGGGCATCGGACGGGGTATTGCCAAGGCATTGGCCGCCGAGGGCGTGCGCGTGGCGGTGTCAGCGCGGCGTGTGGATAAACTTAAAGAGCTGGCCGATGAGATCGTCGCAGCAGGAGGGCAGGCTCCCGTGGTCATCGAATCGGACCTGTACCACGAAGACGCCGCCAAGCGTCTGGCCGATGCGGCCTTGGCGGGCTTGGGCAGCGTGGACATTTTGATCAACAACGCTGGGGGCTCGCGCAGCTTTAAAGAGCTGCATGTGAGCGAAGAGGCTTGGCAAGAAGCCATCACCTTGAATTTTCACCGCCCACGCCAAGTGGCCGATGCCCTGATCGATCAAATGATTGCACGCAACTGGGGTCGCATCATCAACATCACCGGAAAGAGCGAGCCCGAGCACACCAACGGTGCATTTTGTGCCAAGGCGGGCATGCACAGCTGGGCCAAAGGCTTGTCGCGCATGGTCGGAAAACATGGTGTGACGGTCAACTGTGTGCCACCCGGACGCATCCATTCAGAGCAGATCTTTCGTAACTACACCCCGGAATACCGCCAGTGGCAGTGCGATAACGAGATCCCAATGGGTCGCTACGGGGAGCCCGAGGACATGGCCAATTTGGTGACCTTTTTGGCATCACCTTTGGCCAGTTACATCACCGGTGCCGTGATTCCGGTGGACGGCGGATTGCGCAAGTACCAATTTTGATGGTGGTCAGCAAGACGCCCGACACATCCCGGGTGGCTTGTTGGAAACATCAGGCACTCAAACTTTTGGAGTCAGTGGTTTTGACTTGAGTCGATTGCTTTTCAGGGCCGCGTACAGATGTTCATGAAACATGGCTGCTGCGGGACGCAGGGTCTGGCCTTGTTTGGTCAGTAAGCCCAGCTGGCGATCCATGCTTGGTCGCGTCAGAGGACGCCCCACCACATTGGGGTGATTCTCTGGCAAGGCCATGCGGGGAACCGGTGCAAGCCCGAGCCCAGCCTCCACCATGCCCAGCAAAGTGCCAATGTGGCTGACTTCAAAAGCAAAGAACGGATTCAGCCCTGCTTTTGACATGATGTCATCCAGCAGTTGACGGTTGCCGCTGCTCCTGGCTACTGAGATCAATCGCTCAGACTCCAGCTCGCTCCAGGGGACGACCTTGCGTGAGACAAGGCGGTGGTCGGAGCGCATCGCGATCACAAACGGATCGTTGTGAATGGCTTCGAAAGCGATCTCGGGCATCAAGGTGTTCATGAAGCCGATGCCAAAGTCGGACTCCCCGGTCAGCACACTTTGTAATGTCTGATTCATCGATTCGTCGATGACACGGATACGGATCGAGGGATAGCGCTGAGAAAAGCTGCTGATCACTGTGGGGAGAAAGTACAGCGCAGCAGAGGGCACACACGCCACAGTAACACGCCCACTGCGTGTCGTGGCGATGTCTGAGATGCCGAGCATCGCTGACTCTAGGTCATCGACTGCAGAACGCGCACGCTCCAAAAAAACGCGCCCCAGACTGGTCAATTCAACTTCTCGAGTGGTTCGATGGAACAACTTGATCCCGATAATGCTTTCAAGCCGTTCAATCCGACGACTCAAAGCAGGGGGTGACAGATGAATGTGTTCCGCGGCTGCACGGAAACTTCCTCGCTCTGCCACCGCGACAAAGGCTTGGAGTTGTTGAAGGTCAAAATTGATGCGCGCCATGCATCAATCGTATCAAAAGTTGCAATTTACGGAAATATGTCATTGCTGGATGATCCACGCAGACAAAGCTTTGCTCGTCCATTGAGGCAAGCCAAATCGGTCCATCTAACAGCCATAGGAGATTCCAGCATGCATTTCATTCAGTCCAAGAAAAAATTATTCGCAATCAGTTTTGTTTGTGTGGCAGGCGCTGCCCAAGCCCAGGCTTCAGTCACCATGTACGGCGTGGCTGATTTGGGGGTGCGTCATGCATCGGGTTTGGACGCAGCCAATGCTGCTTCAAAAGGCAACACCAATTTCATGGGCAGCGGCATCAACACCACCAGCCGTCTGGGATTTCGGGGTGTGGAAGATTTGGGCGGTGGTTTGAAGGCCGTTTTTAATCTGGAGTCTGGTTGGAGTCTGGACACAGGCATGCCCAATTCCAAATTCTTTGACCGCGCCTCTTGGGTGGGTCTGCAAGGCAACTGGGGCTCTTTAGCCCTGGGTCGCCAGACCACGGTGTTGGCCGATGCCTTGTCCGGAACAGATCCTCTGGGCAATCGCTTTGCCGGATTCAACCCCAACATCCAAGTGGCGGCATTGAGTGCACACAGATTGGGAGTGGAATATGGTCCTACAGGTTCTAGCTCGGGCGCCTACCGGCTGGACAATTCCATCAAATACACAGGCAGATTTGATGCATTGACCGTGCGTGCCATGCATGGATTGGGTGAGCAGGCAGGCTCTTCGAGCGCACTGTCTTCTTCGGGTGTGAGCCTTCGATATGACCGCGATGGCTACACGGCCACGTTGGCTTATGGTGATTTCAGCTCAGCGAAAAACCTCGATTTGAAAGCCTATCTGGCGGGTCTGAGTGGCAAATTTGGCAAGGGCAAACTCTTCGTCACCTACGGTGTCAATGAGGCCCAAACAACGGCTACGGCAGTGACGGAAAACTCGACACTGGGATTGGGTGCGCAATTCCCGATTTCCAGCCAGCTGAACCTGGTGGCTGCTCACTACAAGGTCGACCGTTCACGCACAGGCAGTGCTGACGACGGCTTCAATCGTATGGTGGCTTTTGCAGAGTACGCACTGAGCAAGCGTTCATTGGTGTACCTGGAAGTGGATCGTACCAACTGGAAAAACAACTACCAGGGCGCGAGTAACAAGCCATCACCCACCGGCTTTGCTGCTGGCATCAAGCACACATTCTGATGCTTGCTTCATGAGTTGAATCAGTTTCTCCAAGCTTGAATCCTTGGATCGCTATCCAGCGAACCAAGGGTTCTTTTTTTTGCTTTTTTGTTGAGTTTTTGTGTATTTATTAATCAAAAAATTTTGGATTAAAAATTTTTTGATAGTTTTATTGAAAGTGAACCATGATCAGAAAATCTTTTCTTGTTTTTTGCCTTGCTGGATGTGTTGCTTTGCCCTTGCTGGCTTCCAATGAAAAGCCACTGACCATTGTGGTGCCAACGGCTGCAGGTGGTGGCAATGACGCCATGGCCAGGACCATTGGTCAAAAATTGGGGGTATTGCTCAATCGTTCGGTGATTGTGGAAAACAAAGCGGGTGCCAATGGCGCATTGGCCTCGGAATTCGTGGCTAAAGCAGTGCCCGATGGCAATACCTTGATGTTCGGCTACATCGCGACACACGCCATGAATCCGGCCTTGCAAAAATTGCGTTATGACCCGGTCAGAGACTTTGAGCCTGTGGGTTTGGTGGGTTATTCTCCAACTTTGATGGTGGTCAACCCCTCGCTCAAAGTCAAAGATGTGAAGGACTTGGTGCGGGTTTTGAAGGAAAAACCGGACCAGTACAGCGTGGCATCGGCAGGCAACGGCACCGCGCCTCATTTTGCGGCTGAACTTTTCAAAATGTCGACACAAACCTCATTGCTCCATGTGCCTTACAAAGGTTCTGCACCGGCAGTCAATGACACCATTGGTGGACAAACACACGTCATGTTTCCCAGTTTGTTCACGGGCGTGCCTTTTGTGAAGTCGGGCCGCTTGCAAGCCTTGGCCATTGCGGGCAACAAACGCTCGGCTGTGTTGCCGGATGTGCCGACCTTGAAAGAAATGGGCGTTGATGGCGTTGAGGTGGATCAGTGGTACGCGATTTTTGCCCCTGCCAAAACACCGAAAGATGTCGTGAGCAAACTCAACCAGGCCTTGAACAAGGTGCTCAATGATCCAGAGATCATCAAAAAAATTGAAGGCCATGGTGCCGATGTTGAAACCAGTACACCTGAACAACTGGGCGAGATGGTTCGCAAGGATTTGGTGAAGTGGCGACAAGTTGTGCAGCGTGCCAAATTGCAGGCGGACTGACATGTCCAAAGCAAATCGTCAAATTCCTTGTGTCTTGATGCGTGCGGGCACATCCCGTGGCCCTTTTTTCCTCAAGGATTGGTTGCCATCGGATCCGTCCGCGCGTGATCAGGCCTTGATTGGTGCGATTGGCGCATCTGACCCATTACAGCTTGACGGATTGGGTGGCAACAGCACGCTCAACAGCAAGGTGGCGATTGTTTCACTGTCCAACTTGCCGGATTGTGATTTGGATTATTTGTTTGCCCAAGTGGGTGTGGGCCACCAATCGGTGGACACCCGGCCTAACTGCGGCAATATGCTTTCCGGTGTGGCCCCTTTTGCCATCGAGCAGGGCTTGATTGAGGCGCAAGACGGGACCACCACCGTGCGTATTCACAACGTCAACACCGGAGCCAAGATTGAGGCGACGGTGCAGACCCCGGGTGGACGTGTGACCTATGAAGGTTCGGCACGAATTGATGGTGTGGCGGGGACAGCGGCTCCGGTCTTGTTGAATTTTTTGGACGCATGGGGCGCTGTGACCGGCCACTTGTTTCCCACAGGCCAGCGCACCGAAAGCATTGAAGGCGTCACGGTCACTTGCATTGATGCGGCCATGCCCCTGATGATCCTGCGGGCGAGCGAGTTGGGGCTCACCGGCCGTGAACGCCCTGCAGAACTCGACGCCAACGCCGCTTTGTTGGAAAAGATTGAGGTCATGCGTCTGGAGGCGGGTCGCCGCATGGGGCTGGGTGATGTGTCGGGCAGTGTGGTGCCCAAACCGGTCATCGTCAGCCCGGGTGACAGCCCGGACAGCATTGTGTCGCGCTATTTCACGCCGCATCATTGCCATTCTTCTCACGCGGTGACGGGTGCGATTGGCGTGAGCACCGCATTTGCTTTGCCTGGAACCGTGGCCTCTGGCTTGTCCCGCGCCAGTGGACGTCACTTGTTGTCGGTGGTGCACCCTCAAGGTCAAATCGACATCGATGTCGAGGTGGCGGGCGAAGGTGATGCTGCTGTGGTGCAAAAAGCCGCTCTGGTGCGTACAGCACGCAAGATCATGCAAGGCCAGTTGCATTTGCCCGATTATGTTTTCCCGCCAGAGCAGGCAGATTCGCCGGTAGCCTTGGAAACTTACCCCAGCGAGCCCATCACCATCATCGTGCCCACCAGTGCCGGTGGAGGCAATGACACCATGGCGCGGGTCCTCTCGCGCAAGCTCGGGCCTCAACTCGGTCAGTCGATCGAGGTGGATAACCGTGCAGGTGCCAATGGCAGTGTGGCGGCGGAATACGTGGTGGCTGCGCGGCCGGATGGCTACACCTTGATGTTTGGCTACATCGCGACCCACGGTATCAATCCGGTCATGCAAGACCTGCGTTATGACCCGCAAGCGGACTTTGTGCCTGTCGGTTTGATTGGCCACTCGCCAAGTGTGCTGGTGGTGCGTGCTGGGCAGGGGCTGCGAACAGCCAAAGACTTGCTGGAACAGTTGCGCAGTCGACCCGAGGTGATGAACTATGCCTCGGCTGGCGAAGGCACGGTGCCGCATCTGGCTGCTGAAATCTTGCTCAAACGCCATGGTGTGGCCGCAGAGGGTGTCACACATTCGGGTGCAGCGCCCGCCTTGAACGCGTTGATGCGTGGGCAGGCCCAGTGGATGGTGCCCAGCTTGTTCAGTGCTTTGCCCTACCTCAAGTCAGGCAAGCTGGTGGCGCTCGCTGTGGCAGGGCAGGAGCGCTTGCCCTCATGGCCAGAATTGCCCACCTTCAGCGAGCTGGGTCTGAACGAGTTGGACTTGACCCAGTGGTACGGTCTGTTTGCACCCGCGGGTACGCCGTCTGCGGTGGTGAGCAGTTTGAACAGTGCCTTGAACAAGGTATTGCTCGACCCAGAGACCGTGGCACGTCTGCTGGACGATGGTGTGCAAGTTCAGCCCAGCTCGCCACAACAACTGGGATGGCACGTCAAATCTCAATTGCAGCACTGGGCCCAAGTGACACAAGAGTTTCGATTGACTGAGCCAGTTGAATTGGTGTGAGGGCCTCGGTGTCCTCATAGTGGGGATGCCTGCAGGCTCACAAGCGTTTCGGACCACAATACAGGCCATTTGATCCGTCACGCTTATGAAAATCGATTTCGATGGCTTGCAGGCATTTGTTACTGTTGCGGAGTTGGGGGCATTCAACAAGGCCGCCGATAAACTCGGCCTGACCCAGGCTGCTTTGACGCGGCGCATTCAGAAGCTGGAGAACTACCTCGACCTCAAGCTGATGGACCGCACCACGCGGCACATGGCTTTGACACCCGTAGGTCGAGACCTGCTGCCCAAAGCGCGGTCCCTGGTCATGGACATGGCCAGCACCTTCACGCAACTGAAGGACGCGTCACAAACAGGAAAAGGCCATTTCACCTTGGCGTGTGTGCCCACCTTGGCGACCTCGGTGTTGCCGCTCTGGATTCGTCTGTACCGAGATCGGTTTCCAGCCAATCGCGTCAAGTTGGTCGATGCCAGTGCTTACGAAATACGCGAGGCCGTTTTGGGCCAGCAGGCTGAGCTGGGGGTGACTGTCCAAGGCACCAAGCATCCTGATCTGGAGGAGACAATGCTCTTCGATGATCCCCTGATGTTTTATTGCCGCAGCGAACATCCTTTGAGCAACAGGTCCTCACTGACCTGGGCCGACATGAATGTGGATGACCTGATCGTGGTCAGCAGCTTCACAGGCACCCGCATCGTCATGAATTACCAACTGGCCAAAAAAGGCATCGAGCTTCAGGGGCATTACGAAGTTCAGCACCACGCCACAGCACTCAACCTGGTGACGGCGGGTGTGGGTTGCGCCATCATGCCCGCGACCACCTGTGCGGACGGTGACCGTCCAAGGGTGATGCGCATTGCGCTCAAATCGCCTGTGGTGCGCCGAAAAATTGTGTTGGTGCGCAAGAAGGGCGTGACGCTTTCGCCAGGTGCTCAGGCCTTCAATGACATCGTGCTGTCGATGGCCCGTGCAGGTTTTCGCCCTTGATGGGGTGGTCCGGGCGTTGGGGTGGTCCGGGCGTTGGGGTGGTGATTGTTTCGATTTTCGTAATAATCAGATTTATTTTTTCATTTGTTGTTCATTTGATCATCGACCATACTTGACGACTTGACTTGAGGATTTTTCACGTGACTTTAGATGTTTTGGTGATTGGCGGCGGCAACGCGGCCCTGTGCGCGGCCCTGATGGCCCGCGAGGCGGGGTGCAGTGTGATGCTGCTGGAGTCGGCACCGCGCGAGTGGCGCGGCGGCAATTCGGGCCACACACGCAATTTGCGCTGCATGCACGACGCACCGCAAGACGTGCTGGTTGACGCTTACCCAGAAGAAGAGTTTTGGCAAGACCTGCTCAAGGTCACAGGTGGCTTGACCAACGAGCACCTGGCCCGCTTGGTCATTCGGCACTCGGCCACTTGCCGCCCCTGGATGGTCAAGCACGGCGTGCGCTTTCAGCCTTCTCTGTCGGGCGCTTTGCACACGGCCCGCACCAACGCGTTTTTCATGGGCGGGGGCAAGGCCTTGGTCAATGCGTATTACCGCAGCGCTGAAAAACTGGGCGTGCAGATCCACTACAACGCCGAAGTCGACACCGTTGAATTGGATGAGGGCCGTTTTGTGGCCGCATCGGTCATGCACAAGCAGGTTGATGGCAGCGTGCGGCGTGAACGCATCACCGCCCGCACCTGCGTGCTGGCCGCTGGAGGCTTCGAGTCCAACCGCGAGTGGCTGCGCGAAGCTTGGGGGCAAAACGAGCGTGGTGAATACCCGGCGGATCAGTTTTTGATTCGCGGCACCCGCTTCAACCAAGGCGTGTTGCTCAAGCACATGCTGGAACAAGGCGCCGACCGCATTGGTGACCCCACCCAGGCGCACATGGTGGCGATTGACGCCCGTGCGCCTTTGTACGACGGTGGCATTTGTACCCGCATCGACTGCGTGTCCTTGGGTGTTGTCGTTAACCGTGAAGCCCGGCGTTTTTACGACGAAGGCGAAGATTTTTGGCCCAAGCGCTACGCGATTTGGGGCCGCTTGGTGGCGCAGCAGCCGGGGCAGGTGGCGTATTCCATCATCGACGCCAAAGCGGTGGGCCGCTTCATGCCGCCCGTGTTTGAAGGCACGCAGGCGGACAGCCTGCCCGAGTTGGCCCGCAAGCTGGGCCTGGACGAGGCGACCTTCATGCAAACGCTCAACGACTACAACGCGGCCTGCCGTGAGGGCACTT
The DNA here is from genome assembly GCA_021731425.1 of Limnohabitans sp. Taxonomy (GTDB): domain Bacteria; phylum Pseudomonadota; class Gammaproteobacteria; order Burkholderiales; family Burkholderiaceae_C; genus Limnohabitans_A. The sequence goes on from JAKFXJ010000231.1 coordinate 16,808, forward strand.
TTGACCACACGGCGCTGGACGATTGCCACACCGAGGGCGTGAGCCCCGCCAAAACCCATTGGGCGCGTCCATTAGACACCGCGCCTTACTACGCCTATGCCGTGCGGCCTGGTGTGACCTTCACTTACCTGGGCCTCAAGACCGATGACACCACCGCTGTGCGATTCAACGACCAGCCCAGCCCCAACTTGTTTGTGGCGGGCGAGATGATGGCAGGCAATGTGCTGGGCAAGGGCTACACCGCCGGGGTGGGCATGACGATCGGCACGGCCTTTGGCCGCATCGCGGGCGAACAGGCTGCCAAAGCCGTTCAAGCGCAAAAGCAAGGAGCTGCTCATGCAAACGCTTGAAGCCCTGGCCCAAGATGCCCGCGCATTGGCGCGTGGCGAGATGACCGCGCCCGAAGCCGAAGTGGCGCGGCAGATGCACATTTGCAATGGCTGCCGTTACTGCGAAGGCTTTTGTGCGGTGTTCCCGGCCATGACCCGGCGCTTGGAGTTTGGCAAGGCCGATATCCATTACATGGCCAACCTCTGCCACAACTGCGGAGCGTGTTTGCACGCTTGCCAGTACGCGCCGCCGCACGACTTTGCCATCAACGTGCCCAAGGCCATGGCCCAAGTGCGCGGTCAGACCTATGCCGATTACGCTTGGCCACCCACTTTGGGCAGTTTGTACCAGCGCAACGGTTTGACCCTGTCGGTGGCGCTCGCATTGGGTTTGGCCTTGTTTTTGGCCTTGGCGATGCTGCGTCAAGGCACGCTGTGGGGCGCACCTGTGGCCGGTGGTTTTTATGCGGTCTTTCCCCACAACTTGATGGTGAGCCTTTTTGCGCCCATCTTCTTGTTTGCGGTGCTGGCGTTGGCGCTTGGCGTGATGCGTTTTTGGCGCGATGTGACACCGGCCACCAGCGGGGTTGATTTGACGTCGCCTGCCGCAGCTGAGGCCGCACACGCTGCGCTGAAATTGAAGTACCTGGACGGCGGACACGGCGAAGGTTGCCACAACGAAGACGACGCTTGGACGCACGCGCGCAGGCGCTTCCACCACCTGACGTTTTACGGTTTCATGCTGTGTTTTGCCGCCACCAGCGTGGCCACGCTGTACCACTATGTGTTGGGCTGGCCCGCACCGTATGACTTGACGACCTTGCCCAAGTTGCTGGGCGTCATTGGCGGTGTCAGCTTGACGGTGGGCACAGCAGGTTTGTGGCGCTTGAACCTGCGCCGCCACCCAGACCACGGCGACGCAGCGCAAAAGCCCATGGACCGCGGCTTCATTGCCTTGTTGTTCTTGGTCAGCGTGACGGGTTTGCTCTTGTGGCTGCTGGGCCAAACGGCGGCCATGCCGCTGATGTTGGCGGTGCATTTGGGCGCGGTGATGGCTTTGTTTTTGACGCTGCCCTATGGCAAGTTTGCGCACGGCGTTTTCCGCACGGCGGCTTTGCTGCGCTTTGCCATTGAAAAGCGCCAACCCAACCGCTTGGGGCTTGGCGGCGACTGAGGCAAAAGGGTAAACCCCCATTTATGGGTGGGTGAAGTTCGGAACACAATCTAAAAATCCTCAGTTGTGGGCTTTTTGATCGTTTTGCCAGGAGTCATTCATGCGTATTCCTTTTATTCAGAGTTTGTTGACGGCCTCAGTTTTAGCGGCCTTGGCTGGGACGCCTGCTTGGGCGGCTGACAAAGTCAAAGTCGGCTTTGTCAGCACACTGTCCGGTCCCTCTGCAGCCTTGGGCGTTGACATTCGGGATGCCTTCATGCTGGCTGTGAAACTCAATGGCGGCAAGCTGGGTGGTTTACCGGCGGAAGTGTCGATCTCCGATGACCAATTCAAACCCGATGTGGGCAAGCAGCTGTTTGAGCGCTATGTCAAGCGCGACAAGGTCGATTTTCTGACGGGCGTGGTGTTTTCCAACATCATGCTGGCCGGTTTGCCTGAGGCGGTGAATGGTAAAACCATTTACCTCAGCCCCAATGCAGCCCCTTCGCCCATTGCAGGTTCACAATGCACGCCTTATTTCTTTGCCGTGTCTTGGCCTAACGATGCCTACCATGAGGCGGCTGGCCAGTACGCCACCAATTTGAAGGTCAAGTCGGCTTACCTCTTGGCACCTAACTACCAGGCTGGCAAGGATTCTTTGGCTGGCTTCAAGCGATTTTACAAAGGCAATGTCTCTGGCGAGGTCTACACCAAATTGGGGCAACTCGATTACTCCGCTGAATTGGCTGAGATTCGTGCCGCCAAGCCCGAAGTGGTTTACACCTTCTTGCCTGGGGGCATGGGCATCAACTTCATCAAGCAGTTCATGGCGGCAGGTCTGAACAAGGACATCCGTTTGATTCAACCCGGTTTTGGTGCAGACCAGGACGTGATCCGGGCGGTGGGCAATGACATGCTGGGTGTTTTTGATACATCGCACTGGGCCATGGACCTGCCCAACGAGGCCAACAAAAAATTTGTGGCTGAATTCGAGAAAGAATACAAACGTCTGCCCACTTTGTATGCATCCCAAGGCTACGACACCGCGATGTTGATCGATGCCGCTGTGCGGGCGGCCAACGGCAAAATCGAAGACAAAGAGGCGATGATCAAAACCCTCAAATCGGTCAAGTTCAACTCCGTACGCGGTGAATTCCGTTTCAACACCAATCATTACCCGGTTCAGAACTATTACCTCCGTGAGATTGTCAAGGACGGCCAGGGTCGACTCGTCAACCGGATCGTTGGACAACCGATTCTGACCAATCATGGCGATGCCTATGTCAAAGACTGCCCCATGAAGTAAGGACCGTTCGCACTATTTCATGACTGGTATTTTGATGTTGGAGCAGGCCTTGAATGGCCTGCAGTTCGGTTTGATGTTGTTCCTGCTGGCCTCCGGTTTAACGCTGGTCTTTGGCATCATGGACATGATCAATTTGGCCCATGGTGCCCTCTACATGGTGGGTGCCTTTTTCACGGCCTGGTTGGTTCAGACAACACAGTCCTTTTGGCTTGGCGTGCTTTTGGCCGTGCTGCTCACAGCCGTGGTGGGCATGGTTTTGGAGGCGGCCCTGCTGCGAACGCTTTACGCCCGCGACCACCTCTCACAGGTACTGGCCACTTTTGCCCTGATTTTGATCATCAACGAGTCCGTGCGCATGATCTGGGGCTCTGATCTGGCACTGTCCCCGCCGCCGGGTCTGACCGGGCCGATCGAGCTGGTGCCTGGTTTGTTCTACCCCAGTTACCGATTGGTCATCATCGCTGTGGGACTGGGCATTGCCTTGATCTTGTATTTGCTGGTCACGCGCACACGCATGGGGGCTTGGGTTCGCGCCGGGGCATCGAATCGCGAGATGGCCATGGCCATGGGCATCAACATCCGCAGATTGTTCACCGGTGTATTTGGTATAGGCGCGGCCTTGTGCGCTGTGGCGGGTGCCATGCTGGGGCCGCTGCTGGCGGTGCAGGTGGGCATGGGCGAGAACATCCTGATTTTGGCTTTTGTGGTCATCGTGATCGGGGGCATTGGCTCGGTCTGGGGTGCTTTTGTGGGGGCCATTTTGGTGGGCTTTGTGGACACGTTGGGCCGAACTTTGCTGCCTTTGATCTTTCGCGAAATTTTCTCACCTCAGTTTGCCAGTGCGGCCGGGCCTGCGGTGGCCTCGATTGCGGTCTATTTGCTGATGGCCGTTGTTTTGTTTGTTCGTCCTCAGGGACTTTTTTCCGGTCGTTGAAGCAGGCTTGCCATGAACCACAAAACACCGGTCTGGGTTTGGGCGATTGTGCTGGCGGTGGCCATCGCTTTGCCTTTGGTCCTGCATGCGCAGGACATGGACTTTTACGTCAGCATGCTCAGCCGCATGATGATCTACGGCCTGGCCGCCTGCAGCCTGAACCTGATTTTGTGTTACGGGGGCCTGGTGTCCTTTGGGCATGCGGCCTTTTTGGGGGTCGGGGCTTACGCAGTGGGCATACTGATCACCGAAGGCTTCACCAATGGCTGGGTGGGTTTCGCCATCGCGATGGGTTTGTCAGCTTTGGTGGCCGCCATCATTGGGGCCATTTCGCTGCGCACACGGGGTGTGTACTTCATCATGATCACCCTGGCTTTTGCCCAGATGATTTATTACCTGGTCAACTCCATCAAAGCCTATGGAGGAGACGAGGGCTTGAACATCAAACAGCGCTCCGATTTCGGTTTGGGACTGGATCTGAAAAACGATGTGACTTTTTACTTCGTGGTCCTGTTTGTGCTCGTGCTGAGTTTGGTGCTGATTTCCCGCATCATGTCCTCGCGTTTTGGCCGGGTGATTTTGGCAATCCGCGATGACGATGTGCGCGTTGATGCCATCGGTTTTGCGTCTTACCGTTACAAGTGGGTATTGTTTGTGATTGCGGGTACTTTGGGGGGCTTGGCTGGGGCCTTGATGGTCAATCACCAAAATTACGTCAGCCCGAACTTGATGCACTGGACCCAATCGGGCATCCTGATGGTCATGGTCATTTTGGGCGGTGTGGGCACGCTCACAGGCGGTTTGTGGGGTGCTTTGGTGTTGTTGATCGTGGAAGATGTGCTGGCCGAGTACACCGTGCATTGGCAGTTTTATGTGGGCTGGTTCCTGCTGGCCGTGGTCTTGTTGGCCCCTCAGGGTTTGGCGGGTTTGCTCAGGCGAAAAACAGCCCGTCAAGGAGGGCGATCATGAGCGCGCATGCCTTGCTTCAGGTCAATGATCTGGTCAAGCAGTTTGGGGCCTTGCGCGCAACTGACCATGTCACACTGGACGTGCAGTCGGGAGAAATCCACGCGCTGATTGGCCCCAATGGGGCGGGTAAGACCAGTTTGGTGGCGCAGTTGTCTGGGCACCTGCCCAGCGACCAGGGTCAGATTTTTTTCGATGGTCAGGACATCACCGCCATGCCCACGCACGAGCGTGTGAAACGCGGTTTGGCCCGATCCTTTCAGATCACACGTTTGTTCAAGTCTTTCACAGTGCTGGACAACGTGGCCTTGTCCGTGCAGGCCCGTAGCGGGCACAGTTTTTCTTTTTGGCGCCCGGTGCGCTCAGAAAAGGACTTGGTGGATCAGGCCATGGCCGTGCTTCAGGATTTGGGTCTGAAGGACCGTGCGCAGGACCCGGCCAGTGAACTCTCACACGGCGAGCAACGTGTGTTGGAGTTGGGCTTGGCCGTGGCCACACAGCCCAAATTGTTGTTACTTGACGAGCCCATGGCCGGTGCCGGTCCGGTGGAGTCTGAACGCATCGTGAAACTGATTCAGCAACTGCGCAGGCAAGTGTCAATTTTGTTGATTGAGCACGACATGGACGCGGTGTTCAGACTGGCCGACCGCATTTCGGTGTTGGTCAATGGCGCATTGATTGCCACCGGCACACCAGAGGCGATTCGGAACAACCCGCAGGTCATTGCCGCCTATCTGGGTGAGGAGCACGCATGAGCTTGCTGCAAGTGCGCGATGTCCAGGCCGCATATGGTGAAAGCCAGGTCCTGTTTGGCATGGATATGAGCCTGCAGCCAGGCGAGGTGATGGGCTTGCTGGGCCGCAATGGTATGGGCAAGACGACTTTGATCCGCAGCATTTTGGGGCTGAAATCGGTCCGGTCTGGACAGGTGGTGTTCGATGGCTGCGACATCACCAACCAGGCCGCTGACCGGGTGGCGCGCTTGGGCCTGGCGGTGGTGCCTGAGGGGCGGCAGGTGTTCCCCAATTTATCGGTGGACGAACACCTGACGGCCTTTGCAAGCAACCGCCACCAAAGCCGCACGCCTTGGACGCCTGATCGTGTCTATGCATTGTTTCCCAGATTGGCCGAACGCCGGGTCAATATGGGCGCGCAGTTGTCGGGCGGGGAGCAGCAAATGCTGGCCATCGGCCGGGCATTGGTCACCAATCCGCGGCTGATGATTCTGGACGAGGCGACTGAAGGCCTGGCACCGTTGATTCGCGAGGAAATTTGGCGCTGTTTGCGTTTGCTGCGAGAAGAGGGCCAAACCTTGATCGTGGTGGACAAATATGTCAATCGGCTGGTGGACATTGCCGACCACCATGTGATCGTGGAGCGCGGTCAGGTGGCCTGGGCGGGTGACTCACAAGCCCTCAAGGACAACCGCCAGTTGTGGACGCGTTACTTGGGCGTCTGACACAGAGCGGGTGAAGTTGGGCGAGAAGCTCAGAATGCCTTGGCCACTGACTTGACCGCCGCCAGCAGCAATTGACTGGCTGGGCTCATGGAGCCCTTGCGCCTGCGTGTGATGCCCACTTGACGCGCCCATTGGTTGCCTGTGGCTAGCAGAGGCTGAAGCTGACCTGCACGGACTTCCCAATAGATCAACTCTGTGGGGATGAAGGTGAGGGCGTCGCTTTGCATCACCATGGACTTCATCAGCACGGTGGAGGTGGTCTCGACCTGAGCCACAGGAGGCTCTAGCCCATGCTCGGCAAAGTAGTCGTCAAACGCCAAACGCTCGAGTTCGCGCTGGCGAGGCAGCACCCAAGGGTATAGGGTGAGCATGTTGGGGCTGACCACTTTGAGTTGTGTCAGGGGGTGGCCAGCGCGGGCCACCACCGTGGCCGTTTCGGTCAGCAGGGCCTCGTGGCTCAGGTCACTGTCGGTGGCGCGCGCGGGCACCGAGGACAATGCGAAATCCACCTCGCCTTGCTTGACCCATGGCATCAGGGCTTCGTTGAGCCCATACAAGACAGTCACCTGGATGTCCGGATTTTTTTGAGCCAAGGCCTGCAGGGCCAAAGGCAGCAAGCGGGTGGCCTCGGTAGGGCCACAGCCCATCAGCACGTGGCCGCGCTGGGCTCCGCGCATGGCTTGGATTTCGCCGATGGCATTGCGCATTTCTGCTTCGATCACTTGCCCGTGCTGCATCAGTGCCTGGCCAAAGGGGGTGACGCTCACGCCAAAACGTCCGCGTTCAAGGAGGCGAACGCCCAAGGTCTTTTCGAGCGACTTGATGCTTTTGGACAGGGCCGGTTGTGAGATGTCCAGCCAAGCCGCCGCCTCGGTCAGGTTGCCGAAACGGGCAGCCGCCAGAAAGAGTTGAACTTTTCGGTAATCCATAACCTATGGTAATGGAAAAAGCATGACAGGTTGTAGGTCAAGTCCTGGAGCTTTGTTAACTTGAGGGCTGTCACCCCACCTGAAGCCTGCCAAGGAGTTTTCATGCAACCGATCGATTTGGCGAACCTGGTTCAACCGGACCGTGTTCATAAAAGTGTCTACACAGACCAAGCGCTGTTTGATCTGGAGATGGCGCAGATTTTTGAGAAAGCCTGGGTCTACTGCGGGCATGAATCCCAGGTCAAAGAGGTCGGTGATTACTTCACCCTGCAGATTGGCCGTCAGCCCATGGTCATGGTGCGCGATGTGGACCGCAGTGTGCGCGTGCTCTACAACCGCTGCCCGCACCGGGGCGTGGCCTTGTGCGGGAACCAAAGTGGCAACACCGGCAAGGGTTTTGTCTGCTCGTACCACGCTTGGAGCTTTCACCTCAATGGCAAAGTCAAGGCCATCCCGCTTGTCAAAGGCTACGAAGGCACCCGCATGCACACCGACGATGCCGATTGCAGCATGGTGCCCGCTGCCCGTGTGGACAGCTACCGTGGCTTTGTGTTTGCCAGCTTGGCCAAAGAAGGCCCGAGCCTGATCGACTTTTTGGGCGAGGCAAAAATAGCGTTTGACGACATGTGTGACCGATCACCCGTGGGCGAGGTCGAGGCCGTGCCGGTGTGCCACCGTGTGGTGCAGCATTCGAACTGGAAGTTCTTCATGGAAAACCAGCTCGATGCCCTGCACCCCTCGGTCACGCACCAGTCCACCGGGGTTTCGGCCCGTCGCGTGGAGCAGCGCCTCAAGAAAGACACAGGCTCAGCCCCCTTGTTTTTTCATTACCTGTCGACTTTTGCCTCCAGCTTTGACCAGTGGGATTCGGTGCAGACAGTCAACTTCAAGTATGGCCACGGTATTTTGAAAGCCTACATGGGTCTGCGACCCACCGACCCGGACACGGTCGAATACGAGGCCTTGATCAAGAAGGCTTATGGGGAAGAAAAGGGCGAGGAGTACCTGGCGCGCAGCATCCACCATGTGCTGATCTACCCCTATTTGTCGGTGCAGTCGCCCTTGCAGCAGCTGCGTTGCCTGCGCCCGATGGCGCCCAATAAGACGCTTTCCGAGATCTGGCATTTCCGGCTCGTCGGCGCGCCCGAGTCGATCTACCGCCGTTCGCTCTGGTACTACAACCTGGTGAATTCGCCCTCGACGATGATCAACGCCGACGACCTCGAGAACTGGCAG
>JAKFXJ010000077.1 GCA_021731425.1 Limnohabitans sp.
GGTGGCACAGCGCCAGCAAAAACGAGGGGACGCGGCCATCACTGGCGGGACACTGAACTGAAACTCATCGCTTGCCCCCTAGGCTTGGGCCTGGCCTATTAGAAAAACCTATTTGTGGCAACCCATTCAAGGCCCGCGTCAAGACGGTGCCGGGCGACTCGGCCACCACCGCCGAGTGGTCGGCACGCAAGCGCATTGTGTTCTGGCTCAAGTACCTGGAGACGATCCAGCGGCCTTGAATGCTTGGCTTGTTATTGCCGAGTCCATGCGCTGGCGTGCGCGGGCGGCCACACCCGTGTCGGCAAAAGCCCAGGCCAGCGATGCGCCCATGCCTTGTAAGGCCGTGCGCACCGCCGCTTGCTCCAGCGGGCAGCTGCGTTCGCGCCCCAGCATCTCCAGCGCCCAATAGGGCAACATCTGAAACGCCGCCCGCACGATCAGGCTCACCAAGGGCCGGTCCAGAGGCGCACACGGGTAATGCTCAATCAGAGCAATCGTCTCTCGGGTGCGCTCGTCCACCCGCAACTCGGGCCGATAGGCTTGCAGCTGCGTGAGGGCCTGGTGGTGGGTCAGGGGCAGGTCGATGGCACCCAGCCGCTCGCCAATTTGTGCCATTTCGGCAAAGTACAGGTCTTGCCTGTTGGTGGGCAAAGGCTGCAGCGACAGGTCTTGGTAAGCCCGCAAAAAACTCGTGGTCTCGCCCAGGTGTACCCACCGGATCAGTTCCGGGTCGTTGGCCACGTAGGGTGTGCCATCGGGCAAGGTGCCGCGAATGTGCGCGTGGATGCGGTTGACCCGCTCGATGGCCTGCGAAGCCGCCGCCGTGCCGCCATAGGTGGTGGTGGCCACAAACAAGGCTGTGCGCCCCAGCCGCGCCTGCAGCTGGGTGCGAAAACTGGAGTGGTCCCACACGGCGGCCAGCGCCCGGGGGTGCAAGGCCTGCAGCATGAGCGACGACAAACCCCCGGTCATCATGGCCACGAAGTGGGCATGCACCTGCCAGGCGGCCGAGTCGGGACCCAACAGACCCGGGTCACCCGCAGGCTGCAAAAAGTCCCGTGCATCGCCCGTGGCCCCGGTCATGGCCCGCACGCGCTGGCCCAGCTGGTCCTTGATCTGCGCTTCTAGCTGCGTTTGCAGCTGCGCGAGGGGCGATTGAAAAAATGAAGGTCTGACCATGGCCTGCTGGTTTGGAAAACCCCGAGTGTGGTTCAGCGGGCGCTGCCCTGCAGGATCAAGGGCAATGGCCTGGGCCAGAACGCCATGGGTCGAGCGAATAACCCGGCACAAAACAAGCCCATTGCATGGACGCTGGGTCTACACCCCGGGCCATGGCCGAACATGCAGGGTTAAATTTTGGAGACTTTATGGCCTGGCTGGACTTTTTGAAAAACGGCAACGAACTGAGTGAACTGCTGATCGAGGGCAACAACCCCTACGGCGCTCAACTGCTCAAGCAAGCCGATGTGGACCAGATGCGCAACCACATCCAGCCCGACGAGCGGGTGCTGGGCTATGTGCTGGGCCGCGTGGTCTTGTCCGGCCGTTGCCTGTGGTTGCTGACCGACCGCCAGCTGTTGGTCTCAGAAAACGACACGGGCACCCTGGTGCACCACTTTGCCCTGAAAGACATCACCCAGGCCGAATGCGTCAAAGGCAAATACGGCTACACCCTGCGGGTGACCGCCGCTGGCCAGCAGCGCAGCGTGTACGGTGCTTCCAGCCACCTGGCCGCGGTGTTTTACCGCGCTCTGGGCCAAAAAGTCTCTTGCAGCCCTGTGTACAAACCCACCGCCTTGGACGCCGATGACGTGGCCGAAGTGGTGCACCACTTCTCAGACGCGGCGCTGCGCCTGCAACCTGTGGCCATGGTCAACGCCGATGCCCGCGCCCTGATCGCCCAATTGGCGCAAGACGCAGCCAACCAAGGCTGGCTGCAGGCCAGCGAGGCCAGCCAAGTGCGCGAGACCGCTGCTGCGCACTGAAGCTCAAGGCCGACTGGGCTCGATCCGTTGGAGGTCGAAGCCCCGGTCGTGCAGTCTGCCCAGTAACTCTTGGTAAGTCGCCGCAGGCATTTGTGGTGTGCGCGAGAGGATCCACAGGTAGTCTCGATCAGGCTCGCTCACCACCACCCATTGGTAGTTCGGGTCTAAGTCGATGATCCAGTAGTCACCCCAGACCATCGGGATGAAGGACAACCACTCGGGGGCAAAACGCACCTTGAGCCGGGGTGAATTGGGCCCGCCGATTTGGCGTGCCGCGCCCAGCGCCTCGCTCCATTCGCCCTTGTCGGTTTTGCAGCGGTTGAGCACCTGCACCCGACCATCGGCTTGCAGCGTGTAGGTGGCCTGTGTGCTGCTGACGCACTTTTTCTGAAACCAGTTTGGGTATTTGGCGATCTCGTGCCAAGTGCCCATGTAACGCGGCACGTCGACCGAGGGCACGGTTTGCAAAGGCGCGGGCTCGGACTGTGCGCTCAGGGCCATCAACAAACTCAACACCAGGAGCAATGCAAGCCCCTGATAGCGCTGAAAACTGCGCCGCATCACACCACGATCGGGGTCAGCGCCCCGTCCATGCTCATGCAAATGCCGGTGACGTAACTGGCCTTGGACGAGGCCAAAAACAGCACCGCGTTGGCGATCTCTTCGGGCTCGGCCATGCGGCCCAGCGGGATTTTGGCGACCGACTGCGCCTTGACCTGCTCGGGGCTGATGCCCAGGAGTCGGGCTTCAGCGGCCAGGCCCTCGTTCAGACGGTCGGTCAGGGTCAGGCCCGGGTTGACCGCGTTCACGCGGATGCCCTGCCCGCCATAAGCGGCGGCCATGCCTGCGCTCACCAGCATCAGCGCCGCATTGGCCGCGCCGCCGGGCAGGTGAATGGGGCTGGCCACTTTGCCGCCATTGCCCACCACGTTCACCACCGCGCCCTGCCCGCGTGCAGCCATGCGCTGGATGCAGGGCGTGAGCATGTGGATGGTGGTGAAGTACTTGGCCTGCATGGCGTCGGCAAAAGCCTCAGGCGTGAGCTCGGAGGCCGGTGTGCGTTTGGCCGCGCCCGCCGAATTGACCAGCACGTCGACGGGGCCGAACGCGGCTTCGGCAGCGTTCAAGGCCACCAGTGCGGCCGTTGCATCGCGCAAATTGGCGGCCACGGTGTGGATGCGTTCGGCGGGAAATGCGGCTTGCAGCTGAGCGCGAGCAGCGTCCAGGTTGGCGCTGTCACGCGAGACCAGGCTCACGCGTGCGCCTTCGGCCAGAAAGCCCCGCGCACAGGCCAGGCCAATGCCTTTGCTGCCGCCGGTGATGAGGATGTGCTTGTCGCTTAGGTGCAGGTCCATGGGGTGCTTCTCTGATGAAATGAAAAAATTCTGATCCTGTCAATTTAATCACTCTTGCATGAGTCCTGCTCCATGAACTCCAAAACCTCTGCGCTGCGTGCGCGATTGAACCAACCCGGCCTCGTGGTCGCCCCCGGTGTGTTCGACATGGTGTCGCTGCGCTTGGCCGACAGCTTCGGCTTTGATGCGCTGTACATGACCGGCTACGGCACGGTGGCCTCGCACATGGGCTTGCCCGACGCGGGCCTGGCCACTTACAGCGACATGGTCGGCCGCGTCACGGCCATGGCGGGCATGGCCCGCACCCCCTTGATTGCCGACGCCGACACGGGTTATGGCGGTTTGCTCAACATGCGCCACACCATCCGGGGCTATGAAGCCGCAGGCGCTTGCGCTATCCAGCTCGAAGACCAAGAGTTCCCCAAAAAATGTGGCCACACGCCAGGCCGTCGCGTCATCCCCATGGCCGACATGGTGCGCAAGATTCAGGTGGCGGTGGACTCGCGCGAATCCAAAGACTTCTTGATCATCGCCCGAACCGACGCCCGCACCACGCTGGGCTTGGATGAAGCGTTGCGCCGGGCCGAGGCTTACGCCAAAGTCGGTGCCGACATCTTGTTTGTGGAGTCACCCGAGTCCGAAGAAGAAATGCGCCGCATTGGTCAAAGCTTTGACGTGCCGCTGGTGGCCAACATGGTCGAGAAAGGCCGCACCCCGGTGCTGACGAAACCAGAGCTGGAAGCGCTGGGCTACAAGATCGCCATCTTCCCCGTCACCGCCTTGCTGGCAGGTGTGCAGGCCATGACGCAGGTGTACCAACAGTTCAAGGACACCGGCTCGTCGGCCAAAGGAAGCACGCCTTTGTACGACTTCGCCGACCTGACAAAGCTCATGGGTTTTGAAGACGTGTGGGCTTTTGAAAAGCGCTACGCTGAAACCGATTGATTTACCCCCGAAACCACCAGGAGACAACCATGACCCCAAAGACCCCAAAACCCCGCCGCCATTGGCTCAAAGCCGCGCTCAGCGCGGGCTTGATGGCCGCTGCTTGCGGCGGTTTGGCGCTGAGCGCCAGCACGGCCGCTGCGCAAGCGGCCTACCCCGCCAAACCGATTCGCCTGGTGGTGCCCTTTGCACCCGGTGGCGTGACCGACACCAGCGGCCGACTGATCGCAGAGCAGCTGTCCAAGCGTTTGGGCCAACAGGTGATCGTGGACAACAAACCCGGCGCCTCGGGCAACATCGGCACCCAAATGGTGGCCTCGGCCGAGCCCGATGGTTACACCCTGCTGTTGGGCTTTGACGGCACCATGGTGATCAACCCGCACGTCTTTCCCAAAGTGGGTTTTGACACCGCCAAAGACTTTGCCCCCATCGGCAAGATTGGCGACGCGATTTTGATTCTGGTCTCTCACCCCGGCGTGAAGGCCAAGACGCTGCAGGAAGTGATCGCCCTGTCCAAAACCCAATCGGGTGGTTTGTCGTATGGCACCTCCGGCACGGGCGGCACACCCCACATTGCGGGTGAATTGCTCAAGCAGCGCACCGGTGCCAACCTGACTCACATCCCCTACAAAGGCGGTGGCCAGGCCATGATCGATGTGATGGGCGGCTCCATCCCTCTGGTGTACACCGCTGTGGCGGGGGCGATTTCGCACGTCAAGTCGGGCAAGCTGCATGCGGTGGCCGTCTCCAGTGCGCAGCGTGCACCGTCCATGCCCGATGTCCCGACCTTCATCGAAGCGGGCATCAGCGATTTCGACATCAACTCTTGGGTGGGTTTGTTGGCCCCCGCCAAAACGCCCCGGGCAATTGTGGACAAACTCAACACCGAGCTGAACGCTGTGCTGAACGACCCGGCCGTGCGTGACCGCCTGAACACCTTGGGCATCACCGCCAGCCCCGGCGGCCCAGAGCGCTTTGGCCGCGACATGGCGCGTGACCTGTCGCGCTACGCGGCAGTGGTCAAGGCGGCCAACATCAAGGCAGAGTGATTCATCCCCGCAGCCCCTTGACCAGGGGCTGCGCCAGCCGCTCGCCTTCTTGGGTCCAGAACACCGGGTCGGCTTTGCGAATGCGGGCAATGGCGTTGCCCATGTGCGCGGCGGCGGCTTGCCGGGCCTCAGCGGGGTTGCCGGCTTGAATGGCCTTGAGGATGGCCTGATGTTCGCTGCGCACAGCGGCCGCAAAGTCACCGCGCCGGGCCTCATTGGCGCGAGTCACCTGCGTGGCCCCGTGCAAAAACTGGCTCAGATAACCGAGCGTCTGGATCAAAAAAGGGTTGCGTGTGGCCTCGGCAATGGCGCGGTGAAAGTTCACGTCTTCGGCCACGCCATCGCCACCCGACGCCACTGCCTGGTCCAGCGCCTGAACCGCCTGCTCGATGGCTTGCAGGTCGCTGGCGCTGCGCCGCTCGGCGGCCAGCGCGGCCACCTCGGCCTCCAGGGCGCGGCGCACCTCCACCATCTGGACCACCGCCTCTTGCGAAGCGGCGTGCCGGGCTTCGAAGTTCAGGGGCGCAAAAGGCTGCTGCGCACTCACAAACACCCCACTGCCTTGGCGCGAATCCACCAGCCCCAGTGATTTGAGGCGCGAGACCGCCTCGCGCACCACGGTGCGGCTGACGGCGAACTGCTCGACCAGTCGCGCCTCGGTGGGCAGTTTGTCGCCCGGTGCCAAACGCCCTTGTTTGATCTCGGCGCTCAATTGCTCGGCCACCTGATCGGACAAACGGGCACCGCTGGAAACAGGGGTGAAGTGCTGGCTCATGGGGTTGTCATACAAAAAACATGTCTGAGCATAACGGGCTGGACAACCTGGTGCTGTCAAACAGGTGTCGTTATGCCTTGCGCCGTCAATCGCTCGTCACTGCGGGGAGCGCAGCGACGCGGCCGTCCCCGGCACAAGTCCGAAGAGCGGGATAAGATTACGTTTAGGTAAATTGATTTATCAATGGTAAATTACGGCTTGGGCACCGCCAGGTGCTTTTTGACCCTTCTGGAGCTTGTGACATGGGTGCTTACGTCAACCCGATTTATCCGTACAAATCCTCCACCGAGTGGATGACCACGCCGCCGCAGCGCAAACCTTTGATCGTGATTGGCGCAGGGCCGGTGGGTTTGGCCTGCGCCATCGACGCCCGTTTGCAGGGTTTGGAGGTGCTGGTGCTGGACGACGACAAAACCGTCTCGGTCGGCTCGCGGGCGGTGTGTTACGCCAAGCGCTCGCTCGAAATTCTGGACCGCCTGGGCATTGCCAACGAAGCTTGTGGCTTGGGCGTGAGCTGGAACATTGGCCGCACCTTTTTAGAAGAAGACGAGGTGTACCAGTTCAACCTGGTGCCCGACGCGGGCCACAAGCGCCCCGGCATGATCAATTTGCAGCAGTACCACGTCGAGGAAATGCTGATTGCACGCGCCCTCGAATTGGGGGCCGACATCCGCTGGCAACACAAAGTCACGGCCGTCACGCCATCAGCCGACCACGCCACACTCACCGTGGAAACGCCCGACGGCACGTTCGACATCGAAGCCGATTGGCTGGTGGTGGCCGACGGTGCACGCAGCCCCATCCGCCGCCATCTGGGCCTGGACATCGAAGGCCGCGTGTTCCAAGACCGCTTCTTGATCGCCGACGTGATCATGAAGGCCGACTATCCCGCCGAGCGCTGGTTCTGGTTTGACCCGCCCTTTCACCCCAACCAGAGCGTGTTGCTGCACAAACAAAGCAACAACGTCTGGCGCATCGACTTTCAGCTCGGCTGGGACGCCGACCCCGAAGAAGAAAAGAAGCCCGAAAAGGTCATACCTCGCTTGAAAGCCATGCTGGGCGACGAGCGGCCGTTTGAGCTGGAGTGGGTCAGCATCTACACCTTCCAGTGCCGCCGCATGACCGATTTCCGCCATGGCCGTGTGCTGTTTGCGGGCGACGCGGCGCACCAGGTCTCACCCTTTGGCGCACGCGGGGCCAACTCGGGTTTTCAGGATGCGGACGATTTGATGTGGAAGTTGGGCTTGGTCATCAAGGGCCAAGCCAGCGAAAAATTGCTAGACAGCTACGCGGCGGACCGCCAGTTTGCCGCCGACGAGAACATCATGAACTCGACCCGCTCGACCGACTTCATCACCCCCAAGAGCCGCACCAGCAAGACCTTCCGCAACCAGGTGCTGGCGCTGGCCAAGCACCACCCCTTTGCCCGCAAGCTGGTCAATTCGGGCCGCTTGTCGGTGCCCTCTTTCTTGACCGGATCGGTGCTCAACACGCCCGATGCCGACGCGTTTGAAGGCAACATGGTGCCTGGCGCACCGATGGACGATGCGCCGGTGCAGGTGGATGGCCAAGACGCCTGGCTGCTCGATCAAGTCGGTCGCGGCTTTGCGGCCTTGCATTTTGTGGATGCTGCGCCCGATGCCCAGACGCTGACCACGCTGCTGGCCTTGAAACAAAGCGCGGTGCCGGTGAACAGCCTGATCGTTGCCCGCCAAGCCCTGCAAGTACCAGGCTTCCCAGTGTTGGTGGATGCACAAGGCTGGATGGCCAAGCGCTACGACGCCCGGCCCGGCACCACCTATTTGCTGCGCCCCGACCAGCATGTGCTGGCCCGCTGGCGCAGCTTGGACAGCGCCTGCCTGCAAGCGGCCATGGGCCGTGCCTTGGGGCAAGTGGGTACACAGGCCTGAATGGAAGAGAGAACAGACATGCCCACCGACACCCCCACAGCCCTGAACACCGCGCCCAATTTCCATGAAGCCGGACGCCGATTCTTCCGCGACTTCTCGCCCGGCGACGAGTTTTATGAAAACCTGATCGATGCGCACAACGGCCTGAGCGACGAACAAAGCGAGGCGCTCAACACCCGCCTGATTTTGCTGCTGGCCAACCACATTGGTGACTTGCGCGTATTGCGCGAAGCGTTGCAGGCCGCCCGCCAAACCGATTGAGCCCCTTGGAGACCCCCATGAAAATCGACCGTATCCACCACGTCGCCTACCGCTGCAAAGACGCCAAAGCCACCGTCGAGTGGTACGTCAAAAATCTGAACATGGAATTCGTGCTGGCCATCGCCGAAGACCTGGTGCCTTCGACCAAAGCCCCCGACCCCTACATGCATGTGTTTCTGGACGCAGGCGGCGGCAACGTGTTGGCTTTCTTTGAATTGCCCAACTCGCCCGAGATGGGCCGCGACACCAACACCCCGGAATGGGTGCAGCACATCGCCTTCAAAGTGGAGAGCCTGCAAGCCTTGGAAGACGCCAAGTCCCGGCTGCAGGCCAATGGCGTGGATGTGCTGGGCCCCACCAACCACACCATCTTCAAGAGCATCTACTTTTTTGACCCCAACGGCCACCGCCTGGAACTGGCCACTGACGTGGGCACGCCAGACATGTACGCCAAGCTCGACGCCTGCAAGTGGGACATGCTCAATGAATGGGCGCAAACCAAACGCGCCCCCAAACACGCCGCCTGGATGCACGAGACCGAGCTGCACAGCTGAAGCGCCACGCTGCTGGGGGCCGAGTCTGCTGGCCCCCCCCAGACCCACGTCGCTTCACTGTTTCGCCAGCGCCTCACGTTTGCGCTTGGCCAATATTCGGGCCGAGTTGAGCCCGGTGAGGACCATGATGGGCCACAAAAAGGTGCAGACCAAGGCCCACAAGAGGCGAGCGCCCAAGGTGGCGCCCCCTTCGGGCGTCTCCACCTTGTGAGGCCCCTCGCTGAAGATGTGCTGATAGGAAAAAGTGGCCAGGCCGAACACAGCGCCAAACAAGAGAAACAGATAGATGTAGATGTTCAAGGCCATCTCCTGGTTGAAAGCCATCAGGCTCAGTTGGATGGGCCGTTTGCCCGACCCGATGCCGAGAGTCGCAACCAGTGTAACTTTGAATATACAAATTGGCGTGCATATCACCCGTTACACCAAGGTGTTCAGATAAGGTGCCCGTGCCGCTCGGAGAGCAGCCCCATTCGTTGCCCCATCAAGACGACTTCGGCATCCAGGCAACAGGGTTCATGCGCCGTGGTTCAGTGCAAAGTCAAAACCAGCAATCAGGGCCGTTTGCTGAGCCAGGATGCACAGCTCGGGCGTCACCCGCGGGCTGTCGGGATAGACCTCGGTGGTGGTGACATAACGCGCTTCGGTCCAGCCGCTGCAAATACCCATGTCCCGCTTGGGCGTTTGAATCACGCCTTTTTGCACAAGGGGTTTGCCCAGCAACTGACCCTGCGCATCGCCTGGCGCGATGTGAGTGACTTGGCTGACGGCGTCAACTATGCAAGCTTGGAACATGGGTTCTGGGCGGTTTTGGTCCGAGGCAAGATAAAAACCATCGGGAATATCCAAGGTGCCAAGGGGCAGGGCATCACGGGCGGCTTTGGCGGGGCGGTATTCACTCGCATCCGTGTCGGTCGTTTCATGCAAATCGATGTGCAACAACGGGGCCTCAAGCGGCTTGAGCAGTTCGGTCACAAACTGCGCTTCGGGTGCCATAGGCACGGGCCAAAATGCGCGGTTTGGATCCACAGCCATGGGGTTCCAGCGGTTGATGGTTTCGTAGCTCCAAGGACTCACGCAAACGACAAACAAGAGGTTCGCCCGCTCTGCATAGCGCACAAACTGCTCAGCGACAAAGCGCAGGCCGCCCTGTACACCACTGCGCTCATAGCCATGCACGCCCCCCGTCACCAGAAAGAAGGGCTTGTCAGGATGCCACTTGCGTGTTCGAACGGCATAGAGCGGGTAACGCCCAAAACCCAGGTGACGGTAATCAAGCTCGCCATAGGTGAAACATTCGGCTTGGTCTTGCAGGGCTTCAGATCCACCTGGTGCAAACATGGCCAGCAACGGCGTGACCACTTCATCCTGGTAACTTTGCTGAATACGCTGGCGTTCTAGCCAAAGCTGCTTTTCGGCTTCACCCCAGGGCGTGCCTGGCGTGCCAACAGGGTAATGTGAAGGGGTCATCGCATCGCGCACGTCAGATGTCTTCCAGGCGACCCAGCCGCACCATGGTTTGGCCGGGCTTGAAGCGGCGTTGCGTGGGCATGACCAACACACAATCATCGTAGGGACTGGTCCAGATGTGTTCACCATCTTGGGCAATCGGCGTGCCTGCTTTGTCGATGGTGGACATGGGCACGATGGGCACCAAGAAATGGAAGTTGAGTGAGCGGGCCACAACAGGCTCGGTCACCCGGACCAACCGCTGTCGTTCAGGCAGCGGTTGGCGTTGGTGTGCCTCGACCCAGGATGGACTGGCCAGTCCGGTCAAACCGAGAAATCGAGCCAAGCTGTCACGCGCCACATCGGCAGCGGCAGCTTCCCAATGCTGTCCGCACTCGATGAGCAGAGCTCGCTCAGGCGCGTCTGGCAAGCCAAACTTTCCGCGCTCGATCATGCGCAGTCCGGCGGGATGACCGGTGTCGAGCAACAGATGCGCCGGCATGCCCAGTTCTGCAGCAAAGCGGGCATTTTTTTCTTGGGTACCACAGACCATCAGGGGCACGCAGTCTTCGTTCATAGAGTGGATATCCAAGATGAAGTCGGCCTCGTCCACAAAAGGCTGCAATTCACGCGCTCTTCGTTTTTCCACCGTCTCACCCACGGCGAGTGCAGCATTTGACCAAACGCGGTTGATGTCTTCATCCACGTACCGCGAGCTGTAGGGGTCCTGCGGGTCCCATCGGGCGTAGGCTTCGTGGTTGGCGAACACCACACAGAGCTGACCGATGCGTGGCTGGAAACCTTCCCGGAGCAATTCATCGACGGCGATGGCACCACAGATTTCGTTGCCATGGGTGAGCGCCTGGACATGGACTCGCGGCCCGGGCAGACCGCTGTCGATCAGGTGCACAAAAGGCACGCCTGTGTTGCCCTCACGCCAGCGGCTGATATCGGGGGCGTGAATTTCGACCGGGGGAACAGGTGGGATGTCAACAGGGTTCATGGGGGTCCTCAAGGGGGAGAGAAAGGCGTGAAATTGGCACGGATGTCGGCCAGCAACTGCATCAGCCGCTGTTGCAACACGGCAAAGTGCGCATGGGTTTGGCCCGTGGTCATGTCCATGTAGAGCCGTTTGTTGATTTCGATCTGCAGGCTGTGGCGGTTGCGTGCAGGGTCGGCGTAGGCCCGCACCAGTTCCACCCCTTTGAAGGGTTGGTTGACGGTCACGTCATAGCCGTGGGCGCTCAGAGATTGCTGCACAAAGTCAGTGAATTGGCGCGAACAGGTGGTTCCGTCGCGGTCACCGAGCACAAAGTCGGCACGCGCCTTGCCTTGCCCGCCTTCACCCATCAAGCCAGAGACCGGGTTCATGGAGTGACAGTTGATGTGATAAACACAGCCAAAGTTGGCATGAGCATCGTCGAGCAGCCGCTTGAGGGCCGCGTGGTAGGGCCGGTGGTAGTGGTCAATGCGCCACTGCATGGCCTTCACGCTCAAGGGCCGATCGTACAGCGGCCGGCCATCGTCGAGTGTGCGCCAGGCCAAGGCCTTGCCCAAATTGGCTTTGCCACTAGGTTGGTAGACACCGGGCCAAGGGGCATCCAGCAAGTGGAGGTCCACATCACCTTCGTGGCGGTTAGCGTCGATGTAGGTTCGGGGGTACTGGGCCGCCAGCAAACAAATGCCCAATTCGGTTGCGGGCCGATACAGCGTGTCGATATGGGCATCCAGGGCATCGCGCAGGTCTTCATCGGACAGCAGGCATCTGAAATCGGGCGGCCGTCTGGCTCCGGAGTGTGGCGAGTCCAGGACGATCGGCACTTGCATGCGATCGGGTCCATGGATTTTGAAAACCGCGGAGGGTTCGGGCTGCTCAAAGCCGGCGGCTTCAGGGTTCATGGCCAATGCGGTTTCAGAGGGTTCGGGGGCGCGCCTCAGCGCCAGTGCCGCCCAGATCGAGGTGGCAGGCGCTGTGGTGACCGGTATCGGTTTCCACCAGGCTTGGACGCTCGCTCTGGCAGCGTGGACCGGCATGCGGACAGCGCGGGTGGAAGTGGCAGCCGGACGGTGGGTGCAAAGGCGAGGGAATCTCGCCCTTCAGCGGCGCAAAGCGCTGATGCCGGTTGCGAATGCTGGGCACGTTGGCCAGCAAAGCCTGGGTGTAAGGGTGGCGTGGGGCCGAAAAAATCTGGGCGGCTGGAGCGCTCTCCACCACGCGCCCCAAGTACATAATGACCACGCGATCAGAGATGTGCCGCACCACACCCAAGTCATGGCTGATAAAAAGGTAAGTGAGGTTCAGATCCTTGCGCAAGTCCATGAACAGGTTGAGCACCTGTGCCTGGATCGAGACATCCAGTGCAGCAACGCTCTCGTCACAGACCAAAAAACGCGGTTGCACTGCCAAGGCTCGGGCAATGCCAATGCGTGCGCGTTGGCCACCCGAAAACTGGTGCGGGTAACGGCTGCTGTAGCTGGGGTCCAAGCCAACCCGCAGGAGGGTTTGTGCCACGTAGTCTTGCACCTCATCGGCGCGCACCATGCCGTGCACCCGAGGCGCCTCGCCCACAATGTCGAGCACACGCATGCGCGGATTGAGCGACGACATCGGGTCTTGAAAAATCATCTGAACAGCCAAATTGGCTGCCTGGCGTTGCTCTGCGGTCATGGTCGAGAGCGCCTGACCCTCGAAGCACATCTCGCCACCACTGGCCTCGTGAACACCCGCCACCACCCTGCCGAGGGTGGATTTGCCGCAGCCGGATTCGCCCACCAGTCCCACCACTTCGCCGGGCATCACATGGAGACTGACATTGTCCACAGCGTGCACCACCTCCTCGCGCTGACGGGCACCTAGCAGGTTGGCCAGTCGTGCGGCCGTATCCAGCGGTTTGACAAACCGCTTGCTGACGTCATGGAGTTCAATTATGGGCGTGCTCATGGGGTTCAACGATGCATCAAGGGGTGATAACAGCGCACCAAGCTGCCGTTGGATGTGGTCGTGATGCCTGGGCTGGATTGATGACATGTGGCACTGGCGTAGCTGCATCGCTGGGCGAATGCACAGCCGGGTGGGAGGTTCCCCAAAGAGGGCGTGGAGCCAGGAATTTGCCGCAACGGTTGTCCTGGGGTGGCCGCTGCCGGCAAGGACCCCAGCAAGCCTTCTGTGTAGGGGTGGGCCTGGCGATCGAGCACATCGTCCACCGTGCCGTACTCGACCACACGACCCGCATACATGACCGCCACCTGGTGCGCCAGTCCGGCGACCACAGACAGATCGTGGGTGATCCAGATCAGGGCCGTCCCGGTCTCGGCGCACAGCTCCTGCATCTCCGCCAAGATCTGGCTTTGGATCGTGACATCAAGCGCAGTGGTTGGCTCGTCTGCCACGATTAGGGACGGGCGATTGAGCAATGCAATGGCGATCGCCACGCGCTGACGCATGCCGCCAGAGAACTGGTGCGGGTAGGCACGCAAGCGCTCATCGGGTGATGGGATGCCCACCTTGACCAAGGCCTCACGCGCACGCGCCAAGGCGGCCTGATGACTCACTTTTTCATGGGCTTGGATGGCTTCGATCATTTGCGTGTCGATGCGCAGCACAGGGTTGAGGGTCATCATCGGGTCCTGGAAAATCATCGCCAGAGATTTGCCACGCTTTTGACGCATGGCTTCTTCAGACAGGCCCAAAAGTTCGTCACCATCGAGTTCGATCGATCCCGAAACGATGCGCCCAGGGGGGTCGATCAAGCCAAGGATTGAGAAACCAGTCACCGACTTGCCCGAACCAGACTCACCGACCAGACCCAGTACCTGGCCTTTACGCACCTCAAAGGAAACGCCATCGACCGCCTTGATCAGGCCAGAACTGGTTTCGAAATGAGTGACCAAGTCACGCACACGCAACACCACATCGTTCATGCTCATCTCTCCAAGCGTGGGTTGAGCACATCACGAATGCGGTCGCCCACTAAATTGATGGCCACGATCGTGACGAGCAACGCCAACCCCGGGAAAAAGCTGATCCAGTAACGGCCACTGAGCATGTATTGGAAGCCATTGGAGATCAGAACGCCCAGAGATGGTTCGGTCTGCGGCAAGCCAACTCCTAAAAATGAGAGGGTGGCCTCCAGTGAAATCGCATTTGCAGTCTGTACCGTGAAAATCACGATCACTGGCGCCATGCAGTTGGGCAAAATGTGTCGAAAGATCACGCGCGAATGCGACAAACCCAGCGACTTTGCCGCCTCCACATACTCCTTGCCTCGCTCCACCAACGCGCTCGCACGGACTGTGCGAGCGTAATAAGCCCACTGCACCACCACCAAGGCCATGATGATTTTGTCAACGCCCTTGCCCAGTGCAGCCACCAAAATCAGGGCCACCAAGATGGCAGGCAAGGACAGTTGAAGGTCAACCACCCGCATGATAAAAGCATCTGTTTTGCCCCCCGCGTAGGCTGCCAATAAGCCCATAGCGACCCCAAATGAGGCCGCCAGCAAACCCGCCAGCGCCCCCACCATCAACGAGATGCGCAGGCCGTACAAAATGCCTGAATACAGATCGCGCCCTACGCCATCTGTGCCCAACCAGGCCTTGAAGCCGGCCATGGTGTCCTCGCCCGGCTTGAGCCGTGAATCCATCAGATCCACGCTGTTGAGGTCGTAAGGGTTTTGCGGTGTGATCCAGGGCGCCAGCAAGGCCAAGGCCATGATCGTGAGAAAAACCAGCAGCCCAGCCAAGGCCACACGGTCCTGCATGAAGGCCCGGACAAAGCGTCGCCTGGGCGTGTCTGGTGCAGTTTCGGCGCTGGCCGTCAGTTGTACATCTGTCATCGTATGGACCTACCCTCAGGCCTTGTTACTGTTGATACGCAAGCGGGGGTCTAGCAAGGAATACAGCACATCGACCACCAAGTTGACGACCACAAAAAGCACCACCACCACCATGATGTATGCAACGATGACCGGCCGATCGAGTCGCTGGATCGACTCCAGAAGCAACTTGCCCATGCCAGGCCAAGCAAATATCGTTTCGGTGACCACAGAGAAGGCGACCAGCGAGCCAAACTCCAGCCCCAAAACAGTGACCACGGGAATCAAAATGTTCTTGAGGATGTGAACGCCGATGATGCGTGAAGGCTTCAAGCCCTTGGCGCGGGCAAATTTCACATAGTCCATCAGGGCCACTTCGCGCACGCCAGCACGAGTCAGGCGTATCACCAGGCTGATCTTGGTCGTTGCCAAGTTAAACGCTGGCAAAGCGATGAAGGCCCAACCCGCCGAACTGAGCAAGCTGGTCTCAATTCCCCAAAAATCCTGAGCCAAGCCTCGGCCAGTGGCTGGAAGCCAACCGAGCATGACAGCGAAGACCATCATCAACATCAAACCCACCCAAAAAGAGGGGAGTGAAAAGCCCAATATGGAGCCGGCCATGATGGAGCGCGATGCCGGATGCTCTGGCTTCAGACCCGCATACAAACCCAGCGGGAGCCCGATCACTATGGCCATGAGCAAAGCCACCAGCGCCAGCTCCATCGTGGCCGGCATCCGGCTGAGTATCAAAGCAATGGCGGGCTCGCCATGCACGAAGGAATGGCCCAGATCACCCCTGGCAACGCCTTTGAGAAAATACCAGAACTGCTCCCAAATCGGCTTGTCCAGGCCCAAAGAGGCAGCGGTGGCCTCGATGGCTTCCTGGTCCATGTCCGGCGATATCAACATCCATATGGGATCGCCAATGATGTTCACGCCAAAAAACACCAACACCATCATCACGGAGATGACAAGCAAGGCTTGGCCCGTACGCCGTATCAAAAACGAGAGCATGTAATAAGGCCCAGTAACTCACATGACAAAGAAACGGCGCATCCAGGCCAAACCTTCGGGGCAAAGCAGGCCATCAACGGCGTGCAATGCCCGTGGCGAGGGTGTATTCGTCGGCACGGGCTTCGACCTTGATGCCTTTGCGCGAAGCCCAAACATTGGTCTGGTAATGCGAAGGAATGATGGCAAAGTCGTTAAATGCGATCTCGGACGCCTCAGCCAAAATGGCGGCGCGCTTTGCGTCATCCACCGTGGCCAATGCATCCGTCAGTTTGGCATCCAGCGCAGGGTTGCTGTAACGGCCACGGTTGGCAGCGCCGGAGCCTTTGGACCGATCGAATGTGCCCATCAACGAGCGCAAAGGACTGGCAGTTTCCCCTGTGGTCGCACCCCAGCCCAGTAACATGAACGAGAACTCGGGCTGGCCATTGGCACCTGTAGAGGCGCGGGTAAAGAAGTTACCTGATGGAAGAGTTTCAATTTCGGTCTCGATACCTAGGCGGGTGAACATCTGCGCCACTGCCTCGATGATCTTGGTGTCGTTGGTGTAGCGGCCGTTAGGGCCGTGCATCTTCATCTTGAAACCATTGGCATGACCAGCTTCGGCCAGCAGGCGACGGGCACCGGCCAAATCGAAGGCTGTTGGCTGCAGCCGTTGCGAGGTGCCAAAGAAGCTCTTGGGCAGCACCTGCTCGGCCGGCACTGCAGCACCATCCATCAGTCGATCAACGATGGCCTGGCGGTTGATGGCCATGGACAGGGCTTGACGCACACGCTTGTCGAGCAGCGGGTTCTTAATGGGGGCGCCATTTTTCGCCGTTATGAACGGGCTGTTTTCACGGAACTGGTCCATGTGGAAATAGATCACCCGGTTGGACAAGATTTCGGCGATTTCTATGTTGGCATCGCTTTTGAGGCGAGGGATGTCGGTGGGGGGCACGGCATCAATCACTTGCACATCACCGGCCAACAAAGCGGCCACTCGGCTCGGTGCTGAGGTGATGAAACGTTGCGTCACCGACTCCCACCCCGGCTTGGGACCCCAGTAACTGGTGTTGCGTGACAGCACCACCCGGTCTGCCGGTTTGAACTCGCTGTACTTGTATGGCCCCGTACCCCCTTGGCAACGCAAGGCATTGAAGTCCTCTGTGCTCATCGATTCGGCGCATTTCTTCGAAACGATGGCAAAACCCGAAAGGTTGATGGGCACGAGCGGCGCCGGACTTTTGGTTTTAACGCGCAGGGTATGGCTGTCGACTTTCTCGAACTCCATGCCTGCAATGAATGACGAAAAATTGGACGGGGAGCGCGGCACATTGGGCAGGCGCTTGATTGTGGCCAACACATCGTCAGCCGTGAATTCGGTGCCATCGAAAAACTTCACACCTTTGCGCAGCTTGAACTCCCAAGTCAAAGGATCGGTCGTGCGCCAGCTTTCTGCCAAACCTGGTCTTGGCTTCTGGTTCACGTCCTGACCGACCAAGGATTCGAAGACATGCCTGGCCAGCATGTTGTTGGGGGACAGATTATGGTAGTGAGGATCAAGCGAACTGGGCTCAGCACCAAGACCTATGCTGAGATTTTGAGCGGCGGCCACGAAAGGAATGGCGGCCAATGTGAACGCAGCAACTAATTGACGGGTAGGGGCCATGGTGTTCTCTCCTGATGCTCACTGAAATATAGGAATCTCCACTCTACCCAGCTAAAACGTTGTATTCCATGGGGAGATACCCAGGTAAGATATGCATGAATTATCAAAATAAATTTAATTTTGTAATGAATATCAGCCAGAAGAAGCTCAGCTTATTCATCACAACGGCCGAGGCTGGCCACATCACCCATGCCAGCGAAATACTGGGCATCAGCCAGCCAACACTCACCCGTTCCTTGGCCAAGTTTGAATCGGAGCTGGGCGTCGAGCTTTTCAGCCGCACCACTCGGCGTCTGAGCCTGACGCCGGAGGGCACGCGCTTTTTGCCAATGGCACAACGCCTGCTTCATCAGATGGAAGACGCCTTTGAAGTGCTGCATGGCCATGCCCAGGACATTACTGGCCGAGTCAGCCTCACCATGGGCAGCACGGTGGGTGGCACACTCATGCCGCCCATGCTTAAGCTGTTCATCCGGCGTTATCCCGGTGTCCGAGTTGGGGTCGTGGAGAGTTACGGTCTTGAAACCACCAAGGCTGTTCGCTCTGGACAGATCGATCTGGGCATAGGAACACCTCAGGGCGATATCGCGGGATTGCGTTGCGATCTGCTGCTGCAGGCACCTTTAGGCATTGTGTATCGGCCGGAACAATTTCGCATCAAGGACGGCAGCCTGGAGACACTGGCCAACCTCCCCATCCTCAAAGAGGGCCCCAACAGCAGCATCATCGACTTGCTGCGCATCAACGGGTCACCTATCGTGTCCATGATGTCGAAAGGCATCGATGTCACGAGCCTGACCATGCAGTTGGCCCTGGTGCAGGCGGGTCTCGGTGTCGCTGTTCTGTCTGCCTTGGCCGCATCGCACCCACAGGCTGCTGGACTGGGGTTCATGCCACTAGAGCCTGCCATTGAACGCCCCGTGTTTCTTATGCAGCGAAATGACCGACCTGCCATGCCTGCGATCGACGCACTGGTTCAAATGATTTTGAACGATCTGCAAATGGAAAGTCTGCGTCCTGAAATCCGGCGATCCTGATCAGCGCCTTCGCAGAAAAAACTGCGCCATAGCCCCCGTCAAAGCAAAGGCCAGCATCATCCAGCCCAGGTTCACCGCACCTTCATGCGGCACCAGCCCCACCAGGTAGCCACCCGTGGCTCCGGTGAGTTGCTGCATAAGACCTGCCACGGCAGCGGCCGACCCGGCCAATGCAGGCACCACCCCTACGGTGCCTGCCAGGGCTGGCGGATTCAACAAGCCATGGCCCAAGCCCAGCAAGAGCAGCGGCAAGGCCACGGCCAGCGCCGTCTGCACACCGCCCAAGCCCAGCGCCAGCATCACCACCAAACCGCCCAGCGTCAGGGCCTGCCCCCAGGCCATCACGCGCGATTCACCCGCTTGCGCAATCAACCGCGATGTCATGAAGTTGCCCAAGATGTAGGACACGGGCACGGCCATGATGAACCAGCCAATGCCGTCCGGGCCAATGCCATAACCCTTGAGCACAATGGGCGCCCCGGCCAGGAAGGCGTAAAACGTGGCGGTGGTGGCGGCCAAGATGGCGACATAGAGCAAGAAGCGCGGCTCGCGCAGCAAGCGGGCATAAGCGCTGAGCATGGCCCGAAGCCAGTGGCCATCCGCAGGTGGAGGCTTGGCTACACGCGGCAGGCCCAGCCACGCCGCCACCAAAAGCACCAAGGCCAACACGGCCAACACCACAAAGTTGGTTTGCCAACCCAAGCGCACATGGATCTGCCCACCGATCAGCGTGGCCAGCGGCGGGCACATGCCCATCGCCATGCCGATGTAGGCCATGACGCGTGTGCGTTGTGGTCCGGCAAACAGGTCTTGCACCATGGAGCGGCTGACCACCATGCTGGCGGCGCAACCTGCACCTTGCAACACACGGGCGGCGGTCAGTTGGGTGATGTCGGTGGCCAGCGCGGCCATGACCGAGGCCAGGCCCGCCACCACCAGGCCCAACATCAAAATGGGTTTGCGCCCATGCCGGTCGGACAGCGGGCCGTACACGAGTTGCAGAGCGCCGTAGGCGACCACATAGCCGCTGAAAGTCAGCTGCACATCGGCCTGGCGGGTGCTGAAGATGGCGCCCCATTCCTGCATGGACGGCAGGCACAGGGTCATGGCCAAGAGGCCAAACGAGATTTGCGCCAGCACGTTGGCGATCAGCCAGGGGCTGTGGGTGGCCGAGCCTGGCGTGCCTGATGCAGTCGCCATGTCAGCTGCGCTGCAGTTTGTACACCGCTGTGCCCGCCATCAGGTTGGGCCACAGGCGCACTTCCTGGCCCTGCTGCAGACCAAAGGCATCCATGATGCGCAACTGGTTTTTACGGGCCAGGTCGCCAAAGTCGGCATAGGTGCCCACGCGGATGTTGGGCGTGTCGTACCACTGGTAAGGCAGGCGTTTGGTCACCGGCATGCGGCCTTGCAGCACGCTCAAGCGGTTGAACCAGTGCGCAAAGTTGGGGAAGGCGACGATTCCCTCGCGGCCTACGCGCACGGTCTCGCGCAGCATGGTCTCGGCGTTGCGCAGGTGTTGCAGCGTGTCGATTTGCAGCACCACGTCGAACGATTGGTCGGCAAACAGGCTCAGGCCTTCGTCCAGGTTCAGCTGGATCACGTTCACGCCGCGCTGCACACAGGCATGCACATTCGCGTCGTCCAGCTCCACACCGTAGCCGGTGCAGCCTCGGTGTTGTTGCAAATAGGCCAGCAAAGCCCCATCGCCACAACCCAAGTCGAGCACGCGTGCGCCTTGTGGCACCAGGCGGGCAATGGCTTGCATGATCAGAGGGTCGCTCATGCCGCACCTCCTTCGCTCAAAGTCTTCGCCATGTTGTCGAAGTAAGAGCGCACCACGTTCATGTAGCGGGCATCGTCCAGCAAAAAGGCGTCGTGCCCGTGGGGTGCATCGATTTCGGCGTAGCTCACATCGCGGCGGTTGTCGAGCAGGGCCTTGACCATCTCGCGGCTGCGGGCGGGCGAGAAGCGCCAATCGGTGCTGAAGCTGACCAGCAAAAACTTGCAGCTCGCACGGGCCAGCGCTTGGGACAGGTCGCCGCCAAAGGCGCGGGCCGGATCAAAATAGTCGAGCGCCCGGGTGATCAGCAAATAGGTGTTCGCGTCAAAGTACTCGCTGAATTTGTCGCCCTGGTAGCGCAAATAGCTCTCGATCTGGAATTCGACTTCTTGTGTGGAGTATTTGTAGCCGGTGGCGTTGTGCGTCACCGCTTGGCGCAATTCGCGGCCAAACTTCTCGTTCATCACGTCGTCGCTCAGGTACGTGATGTGGCCAATCATGCGGGCGATGCGCAGACCGCGTTTGGGCACCACGCCCTTTGCGTAAAAGTGACCGTCGTTGAAATCCGGATCGGTCACGATGGCGCGGCGGGCCACTTCGTTGAAGGCGATGTTTTCGGCGTTCAGGTTGGGGGCACTCGCCACCACCACCGCGTGTTTCACGCGCTCGGGGTACTGCAGCGTCCAACTCAGCGCCTGCATGCCGCCCAGGCTCCCGCCCATCACGGCGGCCAACTGCTCAATGCCCAAGGCGTCGAGCAAGCGGGCTTGGGCGTTGACCCAGTCTTCCACGGTGACCACCGGAAAATCCGCGCCATAAACGCGCCCGGTATCGGGGTTGGTGTGCATGGGGCCGGTCGAGCCAAAACACGAACCCAGGTTGTTCACGCCGATGACAAAAAAGCGGTCGGTGTCGAGCGACTTGCCGGGGCCGATCATGTTGTCCCACCAGCCCATGTTTTTGGGCTGATCGGCGTACACGCCTGCCACATGGTGCGAGGCGTTGAGCGCGTGGCAGATCAGCACCGCGTTGGATTTGTCGGCGTTGAGCGTGCCGTAGGTTTCGTAGCTCAGCGAATAACCACGGATGGACGCGCCGCTTTGCAAGGGCAAAGGGGCCTCAAACAGCATGCTTTGGGACTCGGCGATCAGCATCGAATGTGTTCAGGTGTGCAAAAAACAAAACCCGGCTTCGCAGTCAGCTGGGCCGGGCTTCAGTGGGTTGAAACACACGCCATTTAGCTGAATTTCGAAACCATCACGGTTTCGGCGCCCGCAATCGGGTTCAAATCGGCGCATGGCCTAAGTATAAGGGCGATCAATCAGGGCCCAACAATGGCGCTGCACAAGGCTTCGGCCAGACGAAGCGTCAAATGCCAAGGCCGCTTAGCAGGGGATTTAGCTGCCCCAGCCCGACAATGCGATCACCCCCAGCACGGCGAAGATGCCTGCCGAGATCAGGTGCACCAAACGCAGCGGCACACGCCGGGTGATTGCGTCGCCCAGCCACACCACCGGAGCATTGGCCAGCATCATGCCCAGTGTGGTGCCCGCCACCACGGCAAACCAGGCGTTGTACTGCGCGGCCAGCATGACGGTGGCAATTTGCGTCTTGTCGCCCATCTCGGCCAGAAAGAAGGCCACCACGGTGGTCAAAAATACGCCCATGCGCGGGGCACTGTCACCCTCGTCGTCGTCCAACTTGTCGGGGATCAGCATCCACACCGCCATGGCGATAAAGGACGCGCCCAGCACCCAACGCAGCACATCGGGGCCCATCACGGTGGTGACCCAGCTGCCCACCGCTCCGGCCAAACCATGGTTGGCCAAGGTGGCCACCAAAATGCCCAGCACGATGGGCCAAGGTTTGCGAAAACGGGCGGCCAGCACGAGTGACAAAAGCTGGGTTTTGTCACCCATTTCGGCCAAAGCTACGATGCCGGTAGAGACGAAAAATGCTTCCATGGGGGAGTTGGGACGCGGGCCAAAACAGTGAGTCAGAGAGAGGGACGCATCTTACGTGAGGGTTCTGTGCACCGGTTTGGGGGGGCATATGTGCGCCCGGCAAGCGTGTGCCGCTTTGGGTGCGCTTCTTGCTTTTGTTTGGTGCGCGGGGGTAAGTGACCCCCAAAATGCACCAAATTAATTCAAAAATCACCGAAGGACAATCGTGGAAGCACTAAAACAGGGCGCGGATACGCTTTTTATTTTGTTGGGCGGCATCATGGTGTTGGCCATGCACGCCGGTTTTGCATTTTTGGAACTGGGCACAGTTCGCAAAAAGAACCAGGTCAATGCGTTGGTCAAAATCCTGGTGGATTTTTCGGTGTCCACCGTGGTTTATTTTGTGGTGGGCTACAGCGTGGCCTACGGCACCACTTTCTTTGTGGGAGCGGAACAGCTGGCCACCAAGAACGGTTATGACCTGGTCAAGTTCTTCTTTTTGTTGACCTTTGCGGCGGCCATTCCCGCCATCATTTCGGGCGGCATTGCCGAGCGGGCCAAGTTTTGGCCACAGCTGATCGCCACGGCGGTGATCGTGGGCTTTGTTTACCCTTTCTTTGAGGGCATTGCCTGGAACCAGCACTTCGGCGTGCAGGCCTGGATCAAGGCGGTCACGGGCGATGAGTTCCATGACTTTGCGGGCTCGGTGGTGGTGCACGCCATGGGCGGCTGGATCGCTTTGCCTGCCGTTGTTTTGTTGGGCGCCCGCTACAACCGCTACCGCAAGGACGGTGTGGTGTCTGCGCACCCACCTTCAAGCATTCCTTTCCTGGCTTTGGGTTCGTGGATCCTGATCGTGGGCTGGTTTGGCTTCAATGTGATGAGCGCCCAGACGCTGGACAAGATTTCGGGACTGGTGGCCGTCAACTCCTTGATGGCCATGGTGGGCGGCACCTTGGCAGCTTTGGTCTTGGGCAAAAACGACCCCGGCTTTGTGCACAACGGCCCCTTGGCAGGTTTGGTGGCAGTGTGTGCAGGCTCCGACTTGATGCACCCTTTTGGTGCCTTGGTGGTCGGTGCTGTGGCGGGTGCCCTGTTTGTGGTCATGTTCACCCTGACCCAAAACAGGTGGAAGATCGACGACGTGTTGGGCGTGTGGCCCTTGCATGGCATTTGTGGCGCCTGGGGCGGCATTGCTGCAGGCATTTTTGGCGCCAGCAGCCTGGGGGGGTTGGGCGGTGTCAACCTGACGGCGCAGTTGATCGGCACCGCCATGGGTGTGGCCTGGGCTTTGGTCGGTGGCTTGGTGATTTACGGCCTGCTCAAAGTCACGCTGGGTCTGAAACTCAGCCAAGAAGAAGAATACGACGGCGCAGACTTGAGCATTCACAAAATCAGCGCCACCCCTGACCGCGAAGTGAGTTGGTAAAACAACAACATCAAGGTGCGCCAGAGCACGTTTTGACGGGGCTTTAGGGGAAATGCCTTGCAATTTTTTTGGCGATATCGCAGATAATGACTTGACTTCGGTGCAAAAACCCTGAAGTCTAGTCTGCGGTGACCAGATCAGTTTCGCTTTCCTTCCGATGTTTTCAGGTTTGTTGAATGCGCTTTCAGAGCTCCATCGCTTTTATTTCTGTGTTTTGAGTAGTCCCTTTCATGGGCAACAAACTTTACGTCGGCAACCTGCCTTACTCGGTTCGCGACGGCGATCTGGAACAAGCCTTCGGCGAATTCGGTGCTGTGACCAGCGCCAAAGTCATGATGGAGCGCGACACTGGCCGCTCCAAAGGCTTTGGTTTTGTGGAAATGGGCAGCGACGACGAAGCACAAGCTGCGATCAATGGCATGAACGGTCAGCCTTTGGGTGGTCGCAATGTGGTGGTCAATGAAGCACGCCCCATGGAAGCGCGTCCTCCCCGCACAGGCGGCGGCGGCTTCGGCGGTGGTCGCCGTGAAGGCGGTGGTGGTGGTTACGGCGGCGGTGGCGGCGGCTTCGGCGGTGGTGGCTACGGCGGCGGACGTGAAGGCGGCGGCGGTGGTTA
>JAKFXJ010000057.1 GCA_021731425.1 Limnohabitans sp.
ACCGTATGGCCTTGCTTGTTGAGTTTGGCGATGAAAGCCCACAAGGTTTGGCGCAGCTCCACATCGACCCCTGCGGTGGGCTCGTCGAGCACGATCACACGCGGTTTGTGCACCAAGGCTTGTGCCACCAGCACACGGCGCTTCATGCCACCAGACAGTTGGCGCATGTTGGAGCCCGCTTTGTCGGCCAAGCCCAAGCTCTCCAACAGTTCGTCGATCCAGGCCTCGTTTTTCTTGACGCCGAAATAGCCCGACTGGATGCGCAGCGATTCGCGCACTGTGAAAAACGGGTCAAACACCAGCTCTTGCGGCACCACGCCCAGCAGGCGGCGTGCAGCGGCGTAATCACTTTGCACATCGTGGCCATGCACCAACACACGGCCGGTGGTGGGGCGGCTCAGGCCCGCCAAGGTGCTGATCAGGGTGGTTTTGCCCGCACCGTTGGGGCCGAGCAGGCCGAAGAATTCGCCCTCCTCCACATCAAAGCTAACTTGGTCGAGCGCTTTGAACGCGGCTGCGCCCGCCTGTTTGGCTGGGTAAATCTTGGAGACGGATTGGAAAGAAAGCGCTGGCATGGGAGACGGTTATTTTAAGTGCTGGCTCGTAGGCCCCGGGGACAAGCCTACAGATCGGCCTCAAAAGACCCGAAAACCCCGCACTCAGACGGTTTGGAGCAGGTCCATCACCCCATACAAACTGGCCAATTCGCGCAAGCGCGGTGTCATGCCCTCGACCCGCAAAGTACTGCCTTTGTGCACCAGCAACCGGCGCAAGCCCAGCAGCACGGCCAGAGCCGAGGAGTCAAATTCGGCCAGTTCCGAGGCGTCCAGTGCCACCTCAGGCGGCAAGGCGGCAGTCGATTGCGCCAATTGCGACGCCCACAGCGCCAGACAGGCATCGGCCTGGTCGTGCTGCAAGGTGGCGGGTAATTTCAGGGGACTCATGACCAAAAACGGATCAAGACGCCTTGGCGTTGGACTTGTTGCGTGCGGCCAAGCTGGCGATCAGCGCATCGATGCCACCGGCATTGATTTCTTTGGTGAACTGGTTGCGGTAGTTTTCGATCAGCCACACGCCCAAGACGTTGAGGTCAAAAATCATCCAGCCCGAACCTTGACCCGGGGTTTTTTCGAGGCGGTAGTCCAGCTGGATCGGGTCCCCTTTGCCGCGCACCTCGGTGTTGACCACCAGGTTTTTGTCGTCCTGACCGGCCCGCAAGGGCTTGACCACCACGACTTGGTCGGTGATCTGGCTCAGGGCGCCCGAATAGGTGCGCACCAACAAGACCTTGAACTCTTCTTGCAAGCGCTTTTTCTGCTCAGGCGTGGCCTTGCGCCAGGCCGGGCCCGTGGCCAGAGCGGTCATGCGGAGGAAGTTCACATGCGGCATCAGCTGCGTGTCGACCAGCTGCATGACCTTGTTGATGTCGCCGTTGCGCAGGGCCTTGTCGGCCTTGATGGTGTTAAGTGTGTCGTTGGTGATGCGCTGGATGAAGGCCTCGGGCGCCTCGTCGGCGGCCATGGCCTGGCCAGAAGCCCCTAACAAGCTGGCAGCCAAAGAGGCCACCAGCACATGGCGGCGGCTCAGAAAAATTGCGGTATCGGTTTTGAACATGAAATAACTATAGAGCCTGCGGCCAAATGGCGTGTGAACAACTGTAACGGGCTTATTTCGGGTCGGAAACACCATCCCCGTAGTCGAAACTCGAGGGGGGGTTGCCGTCGTAAATGTCGTTGCGGCGTTTTTGCAAATAGCCATCACGCACAAAAGAATAGGGATCCAGCGATGCGGCCTTGACCACGTCCACCGTTTGCAGCAGCCCCGAACGGATGTCCAAAATGCGGGTGGTGGTCAAGGCGTTGCGGGTGACCTCGTCCGAAAACCGCTGTGACGCATCACCCTGCATGTCCAGCGGCAAGGCCAGGGTGTCACGCAATGTGGACGGCCCGAGCAATGGCAGCACCACATAGGGGCCGGGCTTGACGCCCCAGTAGCCCAGGGTCTGGCCAAAGTCTTCCTTGCGTTTTTCGAGGCGCATTTCGGTCGCCACGTCCAACAAGCCGCCCAGCCCAAAAAACGTGTTCACGTGAATGCGCATGAGCGTTTCCACGGTGGCCTGCCCCTTGAGTTGCAGGGCGCTGTTGGTCATGGACCAGACATCGCCCAAATTACCCAAAAAGTTGCTCACGCCTGTGCGCACAAAGCTGGGCAGTGCCTTCACATACAACTGCGCTGCGGGCTTGATGGCGACCGTGTCCACCACTTCATTGAATTGGTAGACGCTGCGGTTCATCGACTCCCAGGGGTCGCGTGCATCAGCGGTTTGCACAGTGGCGCAACCCTGCAAGACGAGCAGGCTGGCCAACAGCGCCAGCGATGCCATGCGTTTCGTCCAGGCGATCATGGTTTTTGACTTTCAGGAGCGGATTTTTCGGCCTGGCTGAACAAGAACTGGCTGATCAGGTTTTCCAGGATGACGGCCGACTGGGTGGAGCCAATGCGGTCTCCGGCGGCCAGGTTTTTCTCGTCAGCGCCGGGCGCGACATCGAGGTATTGCTCACCCAGCAAGCCGCTGGTGAGGATCTTGAGGGAGCTGTCCTGCGGAAAGGCGTGCTGGGGCTGCATCCCTAAGGTGACCTTGGCCTGGAAGGACTCGCCGTCAAATTCGATCTTCTTGACACGACCGACCACCACACCGGCACTCTTAACCGCAGCGCCGGGCTTGAGCCCGCCGATGTTGTCGAACTTGGCCGTGACCTCGTAGTCTTTGCTGAAACTCCAGGTCAGCAAGTTGGCCGCCTTGAGCGCCAAAAACAGCACGGCCACGGCCCCGAGCAGCACAAACAAACCCACCCACACATCATTTTTTGAACGTTGCATGCCGTCCTCCTCAAATGCTGAACATCATCGCAGTCAGGATGAAGTCCAGACCCAACACCGACAAAGAAGAAACCACCACACTGCGCGTTGTGGCACTGGCCACACCCTCTGGGGTGGGCTTGGCCACATAGCCTTGCAGCAGCGCGATGAAGGTCACAGCCACCCCAAACACCACACTCTTGATGATGCCGTTGCCCACGTCCTTGAACACGTCCACGCCGCTTTGCATTTGGCTCCAAAAGGCGCCGGAGTCAACCCCAATGAGCAAAACGCCCACGACATAGCCGCCCAAAATGCCCACTGCGCTGAACACCGCCGCCAGCAGAGGCAAAGCAATGACCCCGCCCCAAAAACGAGGCGCCAAAATCCGTTGCACCGGATCCACCGCCATCATCTCGAGCGCCGTGAGCTGCTCACCCGCACGCATGAGACCGATCTCGGCTGTGAGTGATGCACCCGCGCGGCCTGCAAACAACAAAGCCGCCACCACCGGGCCCAACTCGCGAACCAGACTCAGCGCCACCAATAGGCCCAGCGCCTCGGCAGAGCCGTAACGCTGCAAGGTGTAGTAGCCCTGCAAACCCAGAACAAAACCCACAAACAAGCCCGACACGGTGATGATGGCCAGAGAGTAGTTGCCCAAAAAATGCACTTGGTCGCGCACCAAAGCAAAGCGCTTGAGTGCGGCGCCCGACATGCCCAGCAGCTTAAATAACAAACGCGCGGCAAAGCCCCAGTCGGCCAGCAACTGCCTTGTGGATGCGCCCAAAGCGCCCAACATGGCGGTGATCACGCCGACCTCCGGTCATAGTCTTGCGCGGCCGTGGGTGCCGGGTAATGGAAGGGCACCGGACCATCACTCAGCGCATGCACAAACTGGTGGATCAGCGGGTCGGTGCTGACCCGCAACTCGGCGGGCGTGCCCTGCGCGGCCACACCACCGTTGGCCAAAATCACCACATGGTCAGCGATTTCGAAAGTTTCGTTCACATCGTGCGACACCACCACGCTGGTGATGCCCAAGCTGTCGTTCAGGCGCCGGATCAAACGCGCCGCCGTGCCCAGCGAGATCGGGTCCAGGCCAGCAAAAGGCTCGTCGTACATGATGAGGTCTGGGTCCAGCGCAATGGCGCGGGCCAAAGCCACGCGGCGGCTCATGCCACCGGAGATCTCGGAGGGCTTCAGGTCCCGCGCACCGCGCAAACCCACCGCATCGAGCTTCATGAGCACGATGTCGCGGATCAGGTCTTCGGACAAACGTGTGTGTTCGCGCAGCGGAAAGGCGACGTTGTCGAACACGCTCATGTCGGTGAACAAGGCGCCGAACTGGAACAGCATGCCCATGCGGCGGCGGGCAGTGTAAAGCTCGGCCTGGCGCATGGGTGCGATGTCTTGGCCATCAAACAGCAGCTGGCCCGCGCTGGCGCGGATTTGCCCGCCAATGAGGCGCAAAACGGTGGTTTTGCCGCCGCCAGACACCCCCATCAGGGCCGTGACTTGTCCGCGCGGCACATTGAAGCTCAGGTTCTTCAAGATGACACGGTCGCCGTACCCGAATGTCAGGTCGCGCAATTCAACAAGTGGCGGTGGTGTGGATGGGGTGTTCATGAAAAACAAAAGCCGGAGGGGTCCGGCTCTTGTGATGTTAATGAACCAAGGTATACGGTTTGTAAACCTTGGTGGTCTAGGGATTTTACCTAGAACCCGATGGCCTCAGCGCGGCAGGTCGCTTTTGCCCATCAGGAATTCGTCGACCGCGCGTGCGGCTTGGCGGCCTTCGCGGATCGCCCAGACGACCAAGGACTGACCTCGGCGCATGTCGCCAGCGGCAAACACTTTGTTCACATTGGTGGCATAGCCGCCGGTGAAGTCGGTGCTGGCCTTGGCGTTGCCGCGGGCGTCCTTGTCGATGCCAAAGGCGTCGAGCACGGTGGCGACCGGGTTGGTGAAACCCATGGCCAAGAGAACCAAGTCCGCTTTGTGCTGTTTTTCGGTGCCTGGCACTTCTACCATCTTGCCGTCTTTGAATTCGACTTGAACGGTGGTCAAACCAGTAACCTTGCCCTTTTCACCGGTGAAGGCCTTGGTCGAAATGGCGAATTCGCGCTGCAACAAACCTTTTTCAGCGCTTTCGTCGTGGCTGGAGCTGGTGCGCAGCTTCATGGGCCAGTATGGCCAAACCAGCGCCTTGTTTTCTTTTTCAGGTGGCTCGGGCATCACCTCGAACTGGGTGACGCTGACCGCGCCGTGGCGTGTGCTGGTGCCCACACAGTCGCTGCCGGTGTCACCGCCACCGATCACGATGACATTTTTGCCGTCCGCACGCAATTGGCCTTTGAGCTTGTCGCCCGCGTTAACCTTGTTTTGCTGGGGCAGGAACTCCATCGCAAAGTGGATGCCTTCCAGATCGCGGCCGGGCACGGGCAGGTCACGCGACTGCTCGGAGCCGCCAGTGAGCAGCACAGCGTCAAAGTCTTTTTTGAGCTGGTCGGCGCTGATGGTTTCTTTGGCCCAGTTGGTGATTTTGGAATCCTTGGGCCACTCGCCCACCAGCACGCTGGTGCGGATCTTCACGCCTTCGGCTTCAAGCTGCTGGACGCGGCGGTCGATGTGCGTCTTTTCCATCTTGAAGTCGGGAATGCCGTAGCGCAGCAAGCCGCCCACGCGGTCGTTCTTCTCGAACAAGGTCACGTCGTGGCCCGCACGCGCCAGCTGCTGGGCTGCGGCCAGGCCAGCAGGGCCTGCGCCAATGATGGCCACGGTCTTGCCGGTCTTGACTTTGGCGGGGCGGGGCGTGACCCAGCCTTCGGCCCAAGCGCGGTCAATGATCGCGTGCTCGATGGACTTGATGCCCACGGCATCGTCGTTGAAGTTGACCACACACGCTGCTTCGCAAGGCGCGGGGCAGATGCGGCCGGTGAACTCGGGGAAGTTGTTGGTGCTGTGCAGCACCTCGATCGCGTTCTTCCAGTCGCCCTGGTACACCAGGTCGTTGAAATCCGGAATGATGTTGTTGACTGGGCAGCCGTTGTTGCAAAACGGTGTGCCGCAATCCATGCAACGCGCCGCTTGGGTTTTGGACTGCTCGGGCGTCAAGCCGATCACGAACTCGCCGTAGTTCTTCAAGCGCTCGGTCACGGGCTTGTAGCCCTCTTCGATGCGCTCAAATTCCATGAAACCTGTGATTTTTCCCATGATGTTTCCTTAGCTTCTTGACGTGGGGCTCAGGCAGCAACAGGCTTGGCGACCTTGGCCGCGCTTGCCGCTTTGCGTGCATTGATCTCGCCCAGGGCGCGTTTGTATTCGTTCGGGAACACCTTCACAAACTTGGCACGGGCCGTGGCCCAGTTGTCCAGCAATTCGCGGGCACGCTGACTGCCGGTCCACTTGTGGTGGTCTTCCAACAGTTTCTTCAGTTGTGCCTCATCGGCCTGGTCGCGGTGCCAGACCTTGCGGTCCACTTGCGCTTCTTGCTCGGCCACTGTCAGCACTTTTTCCATGCTGACCATGGCGGTGTTGCAGCGTGAGGCAAATTCACCGTCTTCGTCGTACACATAAGCGATACCGCCGCTCATGCCCGCGCCAAAGTTGCGACCGGTCTTGCCCAAGACAGCGACCGTTCCGCCAGTCATGTATTCACAACCGTGGTCGCCCGTGCCTTCCACCACAGCGGTGGCGCCTGACAGACGCACCGCAAAGCGCTCGCCAGCCACGCCAGCAAAGAAGGCCTCACCAGTGGTCGCGCCGTACATGACGGTGTTGCCCACGATGATGTTTTGCGAGGCCACGCCACGGAACTCCAGGCTCGGACGCACCACCACACGGCCACCCGACAAACCTTTGCCGGTGTAGTCGTTGGCTTCACCAATCAGGTACAGCGTGATGCCCTTGGCCAGGAATGCACCAAAGGACTGACCGCCTGTGCCTTCCAATTGGATGCGCAGGGTGTCGTCAGGCAAACCTTCTGGGTGCACCTTGGTCACGGCACCGGACAACATGGCACCGACCGAGCGGTTCACGTTGCGGGCCACTTCCATGAACTGGACTTTCTCGCCCTTGTCGATAGCAGCGCGGCTCTTGGCGATCAGCACGTTGTCCAAGGCTTTTTCGAGGCCGTGGTCTTGTGTGTCCACATGGCGCACGGCCACGGTGGATTCGACCTGTGGAACAGCCAGCAAGCGACCGAAGTCCAGGCCCTTGGCTTTCCAGTGCTCCACACCGCTCTTCATGTCGAGCAGGTCGGCACGGCCAACCAGGTCGTCGAACTTGGCAATGCCCAGCTGGGCCATGATCTGGCGCACTTCTTCAGCGATGAAGAAGAAGTAGTTCACGACATGCTCGGGCTTGCCGGTGAACTTTTTGCGCAGTGTGGGGTCTTGTGTGGCCACGCCCACCGGGCAGGTGTTCAGGTGGCACTTGCGCATCATGATGCAGCCCTCGACCACCAGCGGTGCGGTGGCGAAGCCGAACTCGTCAGCACCCAACAAGGCGCCAATGGCGACGTCTCGGCCGGTCTTCATCTGACCGTCGGCCTGCACACGGATGCGGCCACGCAGGCCGTTCAGCACCAGCGTCTGCTGGGTTTCGGCCAAACCTATTTCCCAAGGCGAGCCCGCGTGCTTGACCGAGGACCAAGGCGATGCGCCCGTGCCGCCGTCGTGACCGGCGATCACCACATGGTCGGCCTTGCACTTGGCCACACCGGCGGCGATGGTGCCGACGCCGATTTCGGACACGAGCTTGACGCTGATATCGCTGTGCGGGGCGACGTTCTTCAGATCGTGGATCAGCTGGGCCAAGTCCTCGATCGAGTAGATGTCGTGGTGCGGTGGTGGCGAGATCAAACCGACACCGGGCACCGAGTGGCGCAGCTTACCGATGTAGTCGGACACTTTGCCGCCAGGCAACTGACCGCCTTCACCGGGCTTGGCGCCCTGAGCCATCTTGATCTGGATCTGATCGGCGCTGTGCAGGTATTCGGCGGTGACACCGAAGCGGCCGGAAGCCACTTGCTTGATGCGCGAACGCAAAGAGTCACCGGCAGCCAAAGGCATGTCGACTTCGACGTTTTCTTCACCGATCACGCTCTTCAAGGAGTCGCCCAACTTGATCGGGATGCCCTTGAGTTCGTTGCGGTAACGGTTGGCGTCTTCACCGCCTTCGCCCGTGTTGCTCTTGCCGCCAATGCGGTTCATGGCCACGGCCAAGGTGGCATGTGCTTCGGTGGAGATCGAACCCAGCGACATCGCGCCGGTGGCGAAACGCTTGACGATCTCGGCCGCAGGCTCGACTTGCTCCAGCGGAATGGCTTTGGAGGGGTCGATCTTGAACTCGAACAGGCCGCGCAGCGTCATGTGGCGCTTGCTTTGGTCGTTGATGATCTGTGCGTATTCCTTGTAGGTGCTGAAGTTGTTGGCACGGGTGGAGTGCTGCAACTTGGCGATCGCGTCGGGCGTCCACATGTGCTCTTCGCCACGGGCACGCCATGCGTACTCGCCGCCAGCATCCAACATGGTGGCCAACAAGGGGTCGTCACCAAAGGCTGCAGTGTGCATGCGGAAGGCTTCTTCAGCGATCTCGAACACGCCAATGCCACCCACGCGACTGGAGGTGCCGGTGAAATACTTATTGATGGTTTCGGTGTTGATGCCAATGGCTTCGAACAGCTGCGCACCGCAATACGACATGTAGGTCGACACGCCCATCTTGGACATGATCTTGGACAGGCCCTTGCCAATTGCTTTGACGTAGTTGTAGATGGCTTTCTCAGCAGACAGATCGCCAGGCAACTCTTTGTGCAGTGCGGCCAGGGTTTCCATCGCCAAGTAGGGGTGCACGGCTTCGGCGCCGTAACCGGCCAGCACAGCGAAGTGGTGCACTTCGCGGGCGGTGCCGGTCTCGACCACCAAGCCCGCGGTGGTGCGCAGGCCAGCGGTGACCAGGTGCTGGTGGATGGCCGACAGCGCCAGCAGCGCGGGCACAGCGACTTGGGTGGCGTTCACGCCGCGGTCGCTGATGATCAGGATGTTGTGGCCGCCCTTGATGGCGTCCACGGCTTCAGCGCACAGCGAGGCCAGCTTGGCTTCCACGCCTTCACGGCCCCACAAGGCGGGGTAAGTGATGTCGAGTGTCGCGCTCTTGAACTTGCCCTTGGTGGCTTGCTCGATGTTGCGCAGCTTGGCCATGTCGGCGAAGTCCAGGATCGGCTGGCTGACTTCCAAGCGCATCGGCGGGTTGACTTGGTTGATGTCCAGCAGGTTCGGCTTGGGGCCGATGAAGGACACCAGCGACATCACGATCGCTTCGCGGATCGGGTCAATCGGTGGGTTGGTCACCTGCGCGAACAACTGCTTGAAGTAGTTGTACAGCGGCTTGTTCTTGTCAGACAACACGGCCAGTGGGCTGTCGTTGCCCATGGAGCCAATGGCTTCTTCACCGGCAGAGGCCATGGGGGCCAACAAGAATTTGATGTCTTCTTGGGTGGTGCCAAAGGCTTGTTGCAGGTCGAGCAAAGGCACGTCGGAGGCGACTGCTTGCACTGGGGCTTCTGCCACGTCGTCGAGTTTGACGCGCAGGTTTTCGATCCACTGCTTATAGGGTTTGGCGCTGGCCAGGCCGGCTTTCAACTCTTCGTCGTTGATCATGCGGCCTTGTTCCAGATCGATCAGGAACATCTTGCCTGGCTGCAGTCGCCACTTGCGCACTATCTTGCTCTCAGGAATCGGCAACACGCCGGTTTCCGAACCCATGATGACCATGTCGTCGTCGGTGATGATGTACCGCGAAGGGCGCAGGCCGTTGCGGTCGAGTGTGGCGCCGATCTGGCGGCCGTCGGTGAACACGATCGAGGCGGGGCCGTCCCAAGGTTCCAACATGGCGGCGTGGTATTCATAGAAGGCCTTGCGGCGCTCGTCCATGGTGGTGTGCTGTTCCCAAGGCTCGGGAATCATCATCATCACGGCCTGGCTTATGGGGTAACCCGCCATCGTCAGCAGTTCCAGGCAGTTGTCAAAGGTGGCGGTGTCGGACTGACCGGCGAAGCTGATCGGGTAGAGCTTTTGCAGGTCGTTGGCCAGCACGGGCGAAGACATCACGCCTTCGCGGGCCTTCATCCAGTTGTAGTTGCCCTTGACGGTGTTGATCTCGCCGTTGTGCGCCACATAGCGGTAGGGGTGAGCCAATGGCCACTCGGGGAAGGTGTTGGTCGAGAAACGCTGGTGCACCAGGCCCAAAGCCGAGACGCAACGCTCGTCTTGCAGGTCGAGGTAATAGGTGCCCACTTGGTCGGCCAGCAGCAAGCCCTTGTACACCGCGGTGCGGCTGGACATGCTGGGGATGTAGTACTCGTTGCTGTGCTTCAGGCGCAGGTTCTGGATGGCGGCGCTGGCGGTCTTGCGGATCACGTACAGCTTGCGCTCCAGGGCGTCTTGCACAATCACATCGGCGCCACGGCCGATGAAGATCTGGCGCATGACCGGCTCTTTTTCGCGCACGGTGGGCGACATGGGCATGTCGCGGTTCACGGGCACATCGCGCCAGCCCAGCACCACTTGGCCTTCGGCCTTGACGGCGCGTTCCAGCTCTTGCTCACAAGCCATGCGCGAAGCATGCTCTTTGGGCAAGAACACCATGCCCACACCGTATTCGCCAAACGGTGGCAGCGCCACACCTTGTTTGGCCATCTCGTCGCGGTACAGCGCATCGGGCAACTGAATCAAGATACCGGCACCGTCGCCCATGAGCGCGTCTGCGCCCACAGCACCCCGGTGGTCCAGGTTTTCCAGGATCTTGAGCGCCTGCGTCACGATGGCGTGGGTCTTGTGCCCTTTGATGTGGGCGACAAAGCCGACACCACAAGCATCGTGCTCGTTGTCGGGGTCATACAGACCGGTCGATTGGAAATGTTCTTTTGCACTGGCCGAAGTCATGGGCGCTCCTAAGGGTTTTCACGCAGACCGAAGAGTGTAGTGCACTGCAGCATCCATGCCAAACTTTTTAATTGGGGTCAGATCCCAATTAATTCGGCTTTTGACTTGGCTTTTATTAAATCGGGGACAGATTCAATCAGGGGTCTTTTTGGCAGGTCGCCCCGCCTTGCCCGGCACCAAGCGCCGCTGGGTGGCTTGCTGCAAGCCCCCCACAAAGTCGGCCGACCCCAATGCCCAACCCGACAAGGCACTTTGTGTGAGTTGCTCCTTTTCGCGCTGCGCCAGGCCGGTCTGCACCAGCTCCGCATAAGCGGCTTCACGGGCAAAAGGGGTGTTGCCCAAGCCCCAAAACAGGGCATGCGGCGTCACCAACTTGTCGCTCAACTGCCCAATACAGTGCCTGTGGCTGGACCATTTGAAGTCAGCGGCTTGTGCCGCCATGCCCGCCCGCACTGGGTTGAGGTCGATGTAGACCATGCAGGCCAACAAATAGCGCTCGCTCTCAATCAGGTTGCTGCGGTAGCGCCCTTCCCAAAGCGTGCCGGTGCGTTGGTGCCGCAAATTGAAGTAACGGACATAAGCCCGACCCACCGCCTGCATCATCTGAGGCAGGCCCTCGTCGGTTTCGGGGGTGAGCAGCAAATGGAAATGGTTGTCCATGATCACGTAAGCATGGATGGCCACCTTGAAAGTTTGCGCGTGCTCTTGCCACAGCGCCAGCAAACGCTCGCGGTCCGCATCGTCGCGCACGATGGCTTGGCGGTCATTGCCACGCTGGATGACATGGTGCGGGTAAGCGGCAACGGTGAGGCGGGGCTGGCGGGCCATGGGAACTCCCTGAAAGAGACTGGCAGTTTAATTGGGATCTGACCCCAATTAAATCCAAGCTCCCGCGTGACAGCCTCTGGGTGCTCATGCCGTTAAGCTTGGCCCATGCACAAGACAACACTTCGCATCGGCGCAGGCGCGGGTTATTCGGGTGACCGGATTGCGCCCGCCGTGGAACTGGCCGAAAAGGGCGAGCTCGACTATTTGGTGTTCGAGTGCCTGGCCGAGCGCACGATTGCCTTGGCGCAACTCGAACGC
Source organism: Limnohabitans sp. (assembly GCA_021731425.1). Classification (GTDB taxonomy): domain Bacteria; phylum Pseudomonadota; class Gammaproteobacteria; order Burkholderiales; family Burkholderiaceae_C; genus Limnohabitans_A. The sequence goes on from JAKFXJ010000057.1 coordinate 11,895, forward strand.
TCCAAAGACCCGGCCGCGGGTTTTGACCCGATGCTGGTGGCCCGCATGCGGGCCGTGCTGCCCGCCTGCATTCGTCAAGGCACCCGCATCATCAGCAACATGGGCGCGGCCAACCCGCTGCAGGCCGGGACCGCGGTGCTGGCTGTGGCGCGTGAATTGGGCTTGCCGCAAGTCAAAGTGGCGGTGGTGCTGGGCGACGATGTGCTGGCCACCCTAACCGAAACCGGCAGGGCGCTGCCCGTGCTGGAGAGCACGCAAACCCTGGCAGATTTACAGGCCCAACTGATTTCAGCCAACGCTTACCTGGGCGCCGAAGCCTTGCTGCCAGCCTTGCAAAGTGATGCGCAAGTCATCATCACCGGCCGTGTGGCCGATCCGGCGCTGTTTTTGGCGCCCTTGATGCACCACTTTGGCTGGGCCGCTGGCGACTGGACACGATTGGGCAAAGGCGTGTTGGTCGGGCATTTGCTCGAATGTGCGGCGCAAATCACGGGCGGCTACTTTGCCGACCCGGGCTTCAAAGACGTGCCCAACATGGCCCGGCTGGGCTTTCCGCTGGCCGAAGTCAGCGTCTCTGGTGACGCGGTCATCACCAAAGTGGCCGGTTCTGGCGGTTGCGTCACGGTGGCCACTTGCACCGAACAGCTGCTGTATGAAATCGAGAACCCAGCCCGCTACCTGGAGCCGGATGTGGTAGCGGATTTTTCTCAGGTGCAATTGACGCAAGTGGGACCGGACCGCGTGCAGGTCACTGGTGGCAACGGCCATCCGCGCACTGACACGCTCAAGGTCACGCTGGGTTACCGCGAAGGCTTCATCGGCGAAGGCCAAATCAGCTATGCCGGGCCGGGCGCACAAGCGCGGGGACAACTGGCGCTGGATTTGGTGCGACAACGGCTGGCCGATGCCGGTTACGGCGAATTCGAGGCCCGATACGACCTGATCGGCGTGAACGCGATCTTTGGGCCTTCCAGCCCCGCGCAGCCAGAACCCGCCGAAGTGCGTGCTCGCGTGGCCCTGCGCGTGCCGACTTTGCAACACGCCCAGCATGTGGCACACGAAGTTGAAGCGCTCTACACCAATGGCCCAGCCGGGGGCGGTGGTGCCACACGCGCAGTGCGCGAAGTCATCGCCGCGGCCGCCGTGCTCATGCCCCGCGAATCCGTGCACACCTCCACCGTGCTGCTCAACGCCGAAGGACACTGACATGCTGCTGCGCGACATTGCCCACACCCGCACCGGCGACAAAGGCAACCGGTCCACCTTGTCGGTGATTGCCTACGACAAAAAAGACTTTGCCCTGCTGGAGCAACACCTGAGCGCCAAACGCGTGCAAGCACACTTTGCTGGCACGGTGCATGGCCCGGTAGAACGCTACGCCCTGCCCCAACTGGGCGCCCTCAACTTTGTCATGCACAACGCCCTCGGCGGTGGCGTGACCCGCTCGCTGGCCCTTGACGCCCACGGGAAATGCCTGAGTGCGCACCTGCTGACTTTTGTGATTGAATGATTTTTTTACCCACTGGAGAACCCATGAAACGTTTGCGCATCGCCTCTTTGTTGTCTGCCGCCCTGGGCCTCGGCCTGGTGGCCACCCAAGCCATGGCACAGGCCTACCCCAACAAACCCATCAAGGCTGTAGTGCCCTTTGCCGCTGGCAGCGCCACCGACCAAATTGGCCGCGCTTTTGCGCAAAAAATGTCTGAAGTTTTGGGCCAGCCTGTGGTGGTAGAAAACAAGGCAGGCGTGAACGGCATGCTGGGGGCTGATGCGGTGGCCAAATCAGCACCGGACGGTTACACCATCCTGATCGGCACAAACAGCACCAACGCGGCGCTGAAAAGCCTGATGAAAAAGTTGCCCTATGACCAGGACACCGCCTTTGCGCCTGTGGCCTACATGGGCTCGGTGCCGCTGATCGTGGCCGTGAACAACGACGTGCCCGCCAAAAACCTGAAAGAGTTGGTGGACCTGGCCAAATCCAAGCCCACACAAATCACATTCGCCAGCGCCAGTACGTCCCAATTGGTGTCCACTGAAGTGCTGTCCAGCATGACAGGCATCAAAATGACCAATGTGCCTTACAAGAGCGGCCCCGCGGCCATGACCGACCTGATTGGCGGCCAAGTGAACCTGTTCAGTGCTGACTTTGCGGTGATGCTGCCGCAGGTCAAGGCGGGCAAGATCCGCGGCCTGGCTGTCACATCGACCCAGCGCTCCAAAGCCATCCCCGAGCTGCCCACCGTGAACGAAGCCTTGGGCCTGAAGGACTATGAACTGATCGCCTACTTTGCGGTCTTTGCCCCAGCAGGCACACCCGCCGACATCGTCAACAAGCTCAATGCCGCGGTGAACGTTGCTGCCACCGACAAAACCATACTGGAGCGCTTCTCCGCCTTGGGTTTTGAAACTGCTCCCGCTTCTCCCGAGGCATTGGCACAACGCTCCAAAGCCGAAACAGCCAAATGGGCCAAAGCCATTCGCGACGCGAAGATTGAGCCGCAATAAAGCGTTTGGTGTCTGCTGAGCGCCAGGTCAGACCGCTTCTGATCTGGCGACAAGCGGGTACCTACTGCCCATCAGCGCCTCCACCCCAAACTCCTGCAGCAGCGCCAGCAGGCGCTCGCCGGAGGCGCGTTTCTTCTGGCCGGTGTACTTGGCCAGGATCAGCTCGTTCTTCATGCTGTGCTCCCAGCCCACCAACTCGGTCACGGTCACTTGGTAGCCTTGTGACTCCAAGTACAGGCAGCGCAGCACGTTGGTAAGCTGGCTGCCCACTTCGCGGGTGTGCAGGGGGTGACGCCACAGCTCGGCCAACGGGGTGCGCTGTAAATTGAGCGCCTTGTTTTGGTTCAGCGCCCGGGCCAACTCGGCCTGGCAGCAGGGCACCAGCACCATGTATTTGGCTTTCTTTTGCAGGCCAAAGGCGATGGCGTCGTCGGTGGCGGTGTCGCAGGCGTGGAGTGCGGTCACCACATCGATTTGCGCAGGCAGCGCATCGCTTTGTGTCGATTCGGCCACGCTCACGTTCAGAAAACGCATGCGGTCAAAGCCCAAGCTCTCGGCCAATTGGCGCGAAGACTCCACCAGTTCACTGCGCGTCTCGATGCCGTATATCGTGCCCTGACCCAGCGCCTTGAAAAACAGGTCATAGATGATGAAACCCAGATACGACTTGCCCGCGCCGTGGTCGGCGAGCGTCGGGCCGGTCTCACTGGCGGGTAATTCGAGCAGCAACTTTTCGATGAACTGAAACAGGTGGTAGACCTGCTTGAGCTTGCGGCGCGAGTCTTGGTTGAGCTTGCCTTCGCGGGTCAGGATGTGCAGCTGCTTGAGCAGCTCGATCGACTGGCCGGGGCGCACTTCGGGCGGCAGCTGCGAAGCGGCGTTGTCGGTGGCCTTTTGCTTTTTCATGGGCTTGGACCCACATCCAGTTTTTTCCAGCCCTCGGCACCCAACTTGTCCATCGTCTCGATGTTGGTTTCGTAAATCATTTCGGCTTCGGGGAAAGCCTCCACCGCCCGATCGATGCTTTCCTCGCGCAGCAGGTGCAGCGTGGGGTATGGCGAGCGGTTGGTGAAGTTGCCAATGTCGTCCGGCTCGGTGTCGGCAAACTGAAACTGCGGGTGAAAACTCGCGACCTGGAACACGCCTTCCATGTCCAGCTCCTCCAGCACCGCATCGGCCTCGTCCAGAAAGTCGTTGAACTCCAGAAAATCCTGCAGCATCTGCGGCACGATCAAGAGCACGGTTTCGCGCTCTTCGGCGGGCATGGCGGCCAGCGCCTGCAGCTGCTCAATCAGCTCATCGCGCAAGCCTTCCAGGCCCTTGGCCTCGCTCAGCACGTAATGGATCTGGCCCTTGACGTGTGGGGCTTTGGCAAAAGGGCAAAGGTTCAGGCCGATCACGGCGCGTTCGAGCCAGCGCACGGTGTCGGCAATTTCGGGGGTGTTCATGTCGGTCATGGGCGAGATTGTGCCTGTGGCAGCAAGCGCCCGGCCAACCAAGCCAGCACCGCCCCAACCCCACAACATCCCACCGTGACCAGCGGCGTGAGTTGCCAGCCGCCTGCCCGCGCGGCCACGGCCGCCACCACCGGTGGACCCACAAACTGTCCTAGGGCCGAGAGTTGCTGCACCCAACCCACCGTGGTGGCCACTTGTTGCTCGCCCGGGGCCAGACGCACCGCCAGACTGAACAGCGTGCCCGGCACCAAACCGCCCATGCCCGAGAACAGCAGCACCCCGGCAAAACGCAACCAAGGCAGGCTTTCGGTGAAGGGCGCAAAGGCCACGGTGCTGCCCAGCGCCATCGCGCCAAAGCCCAGCCACAGCGTGCTGCGGGGAGCCCAGCCGCGCTGCAGCAAGCGGCCTGAGGCCATATTGCCCACAATGTTGACGGCCGCCGCCAAGGCCGTGAGCACGCCCAGGAGTGCACCACCCACGCCAGCGGCGGCGTAAATGGACGGCAAGAAACCCACCACCGCTAACCATTGGCCCGAGTACATGCCAAAGGTGAGGGCCACAAGCCAGGGGCCACGGGCGCTCAAAGTGCGGCGCAGGCGCTGCCAGGCGCCTTGCCCAGAGGCGGCTGTGGGGGCCACGGGGTCAGCGGGCACGCTGCGCCACAACCACGCGGCCATGGCCAGCGACACGGCAGCAAACAGCCACCACCAAGCACCCCAGCCCCAGACGGGGATGAACAGCGGCCCAGCCAGCAAAGCCAGCGCCGTGCCGGTGGGCATGTACGCGCCCCACACGCCCAGCATGCCGGACAACTGCGCGGGCGGCACCAGACGGCGGATCAAAGCCGGTGCGGGCAAAGCCACCAGCAAAAAGCCCAAGCCTTCGATGGCCCGCAGCGCCAGCAAAGCGGCGGTCGAAGTCGCGAAGGCGCCCAAACCACTGGCCAGCGCCAGCAAGCATAGACCGCGCACCATGCTGCGTTTCAGGCCCATGCCGTCGGCCCACAAGCCCATGAACACGGCCAGGCTCATGCCCGCGAGTTGCACCATGGACAAGAGAAAACCAGACTGCACCAGCGTCAGGCCCAGCTCGGCCTGCAGTGCGGGCAAGGCGGGTGGCAGCTTGCCCACCTGCAAAGCCGCCACGCCGCCCGCGAGCACGACCAGCCAAGCGGCGCGGTGTGCGCTCACCGGGCTCACAACAATTTGCGCCCCGTCAGGCGTTCATGCTCACGCAGGGCAAAGCGGTCGGTCATGCCTGCGATGTAGTCGGCCACCGAGCGGTGCAGGTCGGCGCTGGCGGCAAAGTCGGTCGGCATTTCAGCGGGCTGGGCCACATAAGCCGCGAACAACTCACGCACCACCTGCTGGGCTTGCCCGGTGGTGTGCATCACTTGGGGGTGGCGGTAGAGCTGCGCGAACAAAAACTTTTTGAGCTCACCGCTGCGGGCCTTCATGCCTGGGCTGAACGCCACCAGCGGCCCGGCCAGGCGGGCCTCGGCCAGTGTGCGCACGCCCGCCTGCGCCACAGCTTGGCGGGTGGTGTTGATCACGTCGTAGACCTGGTCGCTCAGCATGCGGCGGATGGTTTCGTACAAAACGCGGCGCGGCTTTTCTGACAAGCCCGGGTGTTCGGCCAATGTCTGCTGGTGGTAGTGAGCAAACAGCTCCACCTGCAGCAGTTGCTCGATGCTGATCAGTCCCGAGCGCACACCGTCGTCGATGTCGTGTGCGTTGTAGGCAATTGCATCGGCCAGGTTGCACAGCTGGGCCTCCAGGCTGGGCTGGGTGCGGTCGATGAAACGCCGCCCCACACCGCCCGGCTCAGCCAGTTCCAGATGCTCGGCATTGGTGCGGGAGCAGTGTTTGAGCACGCCCTCGCGGGTTTCAAAACTCAGGTTCAGGCCGTCGAATTCCGGGTAGCGTTCTTCGAGTTGGTCCACCACACGCAGGCTTTGCAGGTTGTGCTCAAAGCCGCCGTGCTCGGCCATGCAATCGTTGAGCGTGTCTTGCCCCGCGTGCCCAAAAGGCGTGTGGCCCAGGTCGTGCGCCAGCGCCACGGCTTCGACCAAGTCTTCGTTCAGGCCCAAGGCGCGGGCAATGGACCGCCCCAGCTGCGCGACTTCAAGCGAGTGCGTGAGCCGCGTGCGGAACAAATCGCCTTCGTGGTTGAGGAACACCTGTGTTTTGTAAACCAGCCGCCGGAATGCGGTGGAGTGCACGATGCGGTCGCGGTCACGCTGGAAAGCGTTGCGCGTGGGCGCAGGCGGCTCAGCAAAGCGCCGCCCCCGGCTGTGCGCCGGGTCGCAGGCCAGTGCCGACAAGCTGGCCAGTGGCTGGCTTGAACCCACGGGCAATTCCAGTGACTCGGCGTACATGCTTCAGGCGCAGCAGGCGTTGATCACCTCGCGCACCATCGCGTCGGGCGCACCACAGACAGTGGCTTTGCCGGGCCCGTCAATCACCACAAACTGGATGTCGCCGCCGATGGCTTTTTTATCGAGGCGCATGTGTTCGATGTAATGGCCCGCGTTGTCGGTCGCGTCAATGATGGGGCCGCGCACCGGCAGCCCCGCACGCGCGATGATGGCCCGCAAACGCGCCACAAAAGCGGCGTCCACTTTGCCCAAGCGATGCGAAAGTTCTGCCGCCATGACCATGCCGCAACCCACGGCCTCGCCGTGCAGCCAAACGCCAAAGCCCAAACCCGCCTCGATGGCGTGGCCAAAGGTGTGGCCAAAATTCAGGATGGCCCGCAAGCCCGCTTCGCGCTCATCCTGCCCCACCACCCAGGCCTTGATCTCGCAGCTGCGCTTGACGGCGTGCGCCAGCGCAGCCGGTTCTTGCGACATGAGCGCGTCGATGTTTGCTTCGATCCAGTCGAGGAATGCCATGTCGGCAATCGGGCCGTATTTGATGACTTCGGCCAAGCCCGCACTCAACTCGCGCGGGGGCAAGGTGGCCAGAGTGTTCAGGTCGCACACCACACGCACCGGCTGGTAGAACGCGCCGATCATGTTTTTGCCCAGCGGGTGGTTGATGGCGGTCTTGCCGCCCACCGACGAGTCGACCTGCGACAAGAGCGTGGTCGGCACCTGCACAAAGGGCACACCGCGCATGTAGCTCGCCGCTGCAAAGCCGGTCATGTCGCCCACCACGCCGCCGCCCAGCGCAAACAGCACGCTCTTGCGGTCGCAGCCTTGGCCCAGCAGGGCGTCAAAAATCAGGTTCAGGGTAGACCAATCTTTGTGCGCCTCGCCATCGGGCAGCACCACGGTGTGCACCTGTTTGTAATGCGGGGCGATGGCGCTGCGCAAAGCGGCTTCGTAAAGCGGGGCAATGGTGTCGTTGGTCACGATCATGGCCGTTGTCGCCTTGGGCAGGCCAGCCCAGGTGTCGGGGCGGCTCAGCAGGCCTTGGCCAATCTGAATGTCGTAACTGCGGTCGTCCAGCGAAATGGCGACCGTTTGAACAAGAACGGTTTGGGGGGAGGATGTGGTCTCGGACATGCCCCTAAGTGTAGGGGTTTGGGGTGACGTTTGGACACATGGCAGGGCTTGCCGCCCTGGACATGTGTCCAGACGGGTGCATCAGAGTTTGAAGGCCACCACTTTTTGGGTTTGCTCACCCAGGCCATCGATGCCCAAACGCATCACGTCGCCGCGCTTCAAGAACACCGGCGCGGGCTTGCCGTCCACCTTGACGCCCATACCCACACCGGGTGGCGTGCCGGTGGTGATGATGTCGCCGGGCTCGAGCGTCATGAACTGGCTCACATAACTGACCAGCTTGGCCACGCCAAAAATCATGGTCTTGGTGTTGCCGGTCTGCATGCGCACGCCGTTCACATCGAGCCACATGCCCAAGGCTTGGGGATTGGGCACTTCGTCGCGTGTGACCAGCCAGGGGCCCACGGGGCCGAAGGTGTCGCAGCCCTTGCCCTTGTCCCAGGTGGCGCCGCGCTCAAGTTGGTATTCACGCTCGCTCACGTCGTTCACCACGCAATAACCGGCCACATGGTTGAGCGCGTCTTTTTGCGTGACATAACGGGCGCGTGTGCCGATAACGATGCCCAGTTCGACTTCCCAGTCGGACTTTTTGGAGCCCTTGGGCAGCATCACGTCGTCGTTGGCACCCTGGATGCAGGAGATGGCCTTGGTAAACACAATGGGTTCGGCCGGGATGGGCATGTTCGACTCGGCCGCATGGTCGGCGTAGTTCAAGCCAATGGCGATGAACTTGCTGGTGTACGAGATGGGCGTGCCAAAACGCTTTTTGCCTCGCACGAGGGGCAGCTTGTCGGTTTTGACTTTGGCCAACTTGGCCAAGGCCTTGTCGTTCAGTAGGTCGGGCGAGATGTCTTTGACCACACCGCTCAAGTCGCGCAAGCGGCCTTCAGCGTCAATCAGACCGGGTTTCTCTTTGCCGGGTTGGCCATAACGAACGAGTTTCATGGTTGCCTTTCAGTTTTCAAATCAATAAGTGGAGCGGCCACCGGACAGGTCAAAGACCGCGCCGGTGGAGAAGGAACATTCTTCGGTGCTCAGCCAGGTCACCATGGCGGCGACTTCTTCGGGCTCACCAAAGCGGGCCATCGGAATCTTGGAGAGCATGAACTGGATGTGCTCGGGCGTCATTTGATCAAAGATCGCCGTCTTCACAGCCGCCGGAGTGACACAGTTCACGCGCACACCCGTATCGGCCAGCTCTTTGCCCAGCGATTTGGTCAGGCCAATCACCGCCGCCTTGCTCGCACTGTAAGCGCTGGCGTTGGGGTTGCCGTCTTTGCCTGCGACTGAGGCGATGTTGACGATGCGCCCGTAATTGCGGCTCTTCATGTGGGCGCTCAGTTCGCGGCAGCAATGGAACAGGCCATGCACGTTCACATCGAACACCTGCTTCCAGGCGTCCACCGGATAGTCCCAGACCTTGACGTTGGGGCCGGTGATGCCCGCGCTGTTGACCAGCACATCGACGCCTGCCAACGCCGTGGTTTGCGCAGTGGCGTTCACCACCGAGGCGTGGTCGGCCACATCGACCTGCACCGTGTTGACCACGGCGCCCAGCTGGCCTTGGCGCAGCTGTTCGGCGGCTTTGGCCATGCCTGCGGCATCTCGGTCCCAAATGGTGACGCGAGCACCCGAGGCCAGCATGCGTTGCGCAATGGCAAAACCGAGACCCGTGGCCCCACCGGTGATGACCGCGTGGCGGCCTTTCATGTCGAGTAAATTCATGTGTGGCTTTCAGTCATTTAATAGGGGGCTCAGATGGTCATGCCACCATCGACCATGTAGGCATTGCCCGTGGCGAAGATGGATTCGTCGGAAGCGAGAAAGGTGACAATGGGCGCAATCTCTGCCGCCTGCGCCAAACGGCCCATGGGCTGGCGGTTGATGAAGTCCTTACGGGCCTGCACCGGGTCGGCATAGCTGTTGATGCGGTCTTGCAGCGAGGGCGTGTCCACCGTGCCGGGGCAAATGCAATTGCAGCGCACGCCTTGGCGCACATAGTCAGCGGCCACGCTTTTGGTCAGGCCAATCACGGCCGCTTTGCTGGTGCCGTAAATGAAGCGGTTGGGCAGGCCCTTGACGCTGGAACACACGCTGGCCATGTTGATGATGCTGCCGCCGTGGCCAGTTTTTTCAAACTGCGCCACCATTTTGGGAATGACCGCCTGGATCATCCAGAACTGCGAGCGCACATTCAGGTTGAAGGCAAAGTCCCAGTCCTCGTCGGTGGCCAGTTCAATGTTGCCGTTGTGCACAAAGCCTGCGCAATTGAAAACGATGTCGATGCGCGGAAGGCTGGCCACCTGCGCGGCAATGGCCGCTTTGTCGAGCACGTTCAACACGGCGGTGTGCACATTGGCCACGCCCTCATACGACTTGAGCAGTTCGGCATTCACATCGGTCGCATAGACGGTGGCGCCTTCTGCGGCCATGGCCAGTGCTGCGGCCTGACCAATGCCTTGGCCAGCGGCTGTGACCAGTGCGGTTTTTCCTTTGAGTCTCATGGGGTTTGGATCTCCAGATGGGTGATTTGTCGTTGGGTGATGGCCGTCCAGTCCCAGGCGATGCCCAAGCCAGGCGCGTCGGGTGGGATGGCAAAGCCGTCTTGAACTTGCATGCGCGATGTGGTGATGTCGTCGAGCTGCGGAATGTATTCGACCCAGGTGGCGTTGGGCACAGCCGCGCACAGGCTCACATGCAACTCCATCAAAAAGTGCGGACATACCGCCACATCAAAGGTTTCGGCCAGGTGCGCGGTTTTGATCCAAGGCGTGATGCCGCCAATGCGTGACACATCGGGCTGCACGATGGAACACGCGCCCTGCTCCAGGTATTCGCGGAACTGCATCGGGTGGTACATCGACTCACCCACCGCCACGGGGATGGTGGTGTGCTCGCGCAGCTGGCGGTGGCCCGAGACATCTTCGGCGGGCAAGGGCTCTTCCATCCACGCCAGTCCCAAGCCATCAAAGGCCCGCGCCCGGCGCACGGCCTCGGCGCGGTTAAAGCCTTGGTTGGCGTCGGTCATCAAATCAAAGCCCGGCCCCACCGCGTCACGCACCGCGCTCAGCCGGGCCACGTCTTCGCTCACATGCGGGCGGCCGATCTTGATCTTGGCGCCTTTGAAGCCCTGGGCTTGCGCCTCCAAAGTTTGGTCCACCAGCGCCTGGGGCGACAGGTGCAACCAACCGCCTTCGGTGGTGTAGAGCGGCACCCGCGCTTGCGCCCCGCCCAGCAGCTGCCACAGCGGCAAGCCCTGGCTTTGCGCACGCCAGTCCCACAAAGCGGTGTCCACACAGGCCAGCGCCAAGCTGGTCATGGCCCCCACGGCGGTGGCGTGGGTGTGGAAAAACAAGTCTTTCCAGATCGCTTCAACCAAGACCGGGTTGCGTCCGATCAGGCGCGGGGCCAGGTGGTCTTTGAGCAGCGCCATGACCGACGAGCCGCCCGTACCAATGGTGTAGGCGTAGCCCGTGGCCGCAATGCCGTCACTGCAGTGCAGCGTGAGCAAAATCGTTTCTTGCGTCACAAAGGACTGAATGGCGTCGGTGCGCAAGACCTTGGGTGGCAAGTTCACTTGCCGAAGGCTCACGCGCTCAATGGTGACAGGGGTCATGTAGGGCAGTAGGGGTGATGAAGTAAACAGAAGAAACAGGAACAGGCGCCACGAGTAACACCCTAGCCTTCAGGGCTTCGCAGCATGCGACACAGGCGCTGCGTCACGCGTCGTTTGCGTGACAGCCGCCATGCGGGTTTGTGCGGAGTTGCATTGCCTTTTGAACATGTGATGATTCTGCAACTGGTCTGACCACTTGTCCAATTCACGTTATCCCTGATCACCCCTCATGCCCTTGCAAACCGTGGCCCCGCAGCGCCTGTACCGCCAGATTGCCGATCAGATTCGGCTTCTGATGGTGTCGGGCGAGTTCGCGCTGGGCTCTCGCCTGCCCGCCGAACGCGACCTGGCCGTGCAATTGGGTGTGAGCCGCCCATCAGTCCGCGAAGCCCTGATCGCACTCGAGGTCGAGGGCATGATCGAGGTGCGCACTGGCTCGGGCATTTATGTGCAGCGCACCGAGCAACCCGGCAAATCATTCGCCCCAGCTGCAGCCGATGACAACACCCCCGCAGACTGGGGCCCGCTGGAGGTCATGAGTGCCCGCTTGTTGGTCGAAGCCGAAGTGGCCGCTTTGGCCGCCACCCATGCCCAAAAAGCCGACCTCAAAGCCATCAAAGCCGGCTTGCAACAAATGAAACTCGAAGCCGCCCGCGACCAAGTGCCACGCGAAGGCGACGAAGCCTTTCACGAAGCCATTGCCCAGGCAGGTGGCAACAGCGTGTTGCTCGACACCGTTCAGCGCTACTGGCAAGCACGCAACGGCCCGTTGTTCGAGCGGCTGGGCGATTATTTTGAACACCCCGAATCTTGGCAGGCGGCCATTGGCGAACACCAGCAGGTGCTGCTGGCCATTGAGGCGCACGACCCGAGCGCCGCCCGCAAGACCATGCAAAAACACTTGAGACAAGCCTACAAAAGATACAGCGCGAGCTGGCGCCGCGCCCCTGCCCGTTAGCCCACCCGTCAAATGGTCGGCTAAAGGCATGCATTTTTCCCGCGTCAGCATTTTTTTAATTCCAACGAG
>JAKFXJ010000226.1 GCA_021731425.1 Limnohabitans sp.
GCCAAGTCATCGGCACCGTTGCTGATGTCGAAGTTGATGGGGCGGTGTTTGTCCGAGCGGCCATAGCCCTCGTTGTCCATGCACCAGGTGTCAAAGCCACGTTCAGCAAACCAGTCCATCACCGATGAATGTGGCCTGCCGGGGACGTGCAAATCAAAAGTGGGTTGTGATGCCATCGAGGAGCCATGGACAAACAAAATGGTGCCCGCAGGTGGAACATCAGGAGATGCGGGTTTGTGCCATAAAAAGAGACGGATATCTCCTTTGTGGGTCCAGTGCTCTTGGCCCCCAGACCATTGAACGTTTGTCATCTTGCTTGTCTCCTGTATGGAATTCGAACCCTCTGATCGGGTCTCTTGATGGACCTCTTTTGGCGCTTTGGTGTGCGCTTGATCAGATGATTTTTAGGGGTTTTTGCAAACCCTGCAGTACACAACTGCACAGCAGGGTGAATCGGGCGTCTGTGTGCTGGTTTGTTTAAAACCCGATCACATGGGTGCTTTGAGGAAGTTTTCCAAAGCAAAGTGGAATTTGTTGCGCACCACCCCCATCATGGGGTTGTGCGCAATGCCCGACAGCACCACAAATTGTTTGTCTTTGGTGGGCAAGCGTGTGAAGAAATCCAACAAATCGGGTTCTGCGGCAATGCCATCGAACTCGCCTCGGATCACCAAAGTGGGGCAGAGAATCGCTTCGGGTCTGGCCAAAGGCAAGTTGGCGCACATGTCCACATAGGTGCCGGTGGGCACTTCGCTGACCAAGGGCAACTCGGCTGCGGCAATGGCCTTGGGCACGCTGTCTTCGCTGGAGCCGGGCTTGTCGCGGTTGAACATGCCTTCATAAAAGGCCAAGTCCACCTTGCGGCGGGGGCTGGTGCTGTACTCAGGCAGTTTTTTGCGGCGCTGTTCCAGTGTGGGTGAGCCTTCGCCAGTGTAGACCAGCGCCGACAAGCCCAGGCGTGACACGGTTTGGGGGTGCGCTTCGGTGTAGAGGCATGCACGCAGTGCGCCCGATGACGAGCCAAAAATGTTGATTTTTTCTACGCCAGTTTCTTGCAAGATGAATGGCACGACCGATGCCAAATCTTTGGCACCTGTGCGCACGTCGCTGTTGCCTCTGCCCGACCAGTTGGAGCGGCCGTAGCCTTCGTGGTCCACAGTCCAAACGTCGTAGCCGCGCTCGGCAAAGTAATCCATCACCGAATAGTCTTGGCCACCGGGCACTTGCAGATCGTAGGTGTTGCGGCCCGACACGGTCGAGCCGTGGACGAGAAGCAAAACTGGTTGAGCGGTTTCGCCTGCCGCTGGGGCTGTGGCGCGTTTGCGGTAAACATACAGGCGAACGTCTTCGCGGTTGACAAAATACTCATGGCTCCAAATCACGGGTTTTCCTTTTGAAAGATGTTTTGAAAATGGCTGTGGATCGCAGTTGCACTTAAGCGGTGAAGGCTGGGGATCCCCCAAGCCATTCAGCCGCTCAATCGACCTTGCCGATGCGGATGACCAAGGCGCTCATTTCTTTGGCGTCAGCCTGAACAAAGCGCTCGAACTCGGGCGCATCCTGGTACATGAACGAGGTGCCCGAGGCCGTCAAAGCGGCGACCGCACGGGCGTCTTGCGCCGCAAACTTGGCAGCTTGGCGCAAGCTGTCGACCACGGCTGACGGTGTGTCGGCGGGCACAAACATGCCCGACCATTGCGAGTACTGGATGGGCACACCCAGCTCTTTGAAGCTGGGCACAGTGGGCATGCTGGCCAGGCGTCCATCACCCCAGTGCGCCAGGGCACGCAAGCGGCCCGAAGCGATGTGTTGCTTCACGCTGGCAGGGCCGGTGGACAAGGCTTCGATTTGGCCACCCAGCAAAGACAAGACGGCTGGGCCCGCACCGGTGTAGGGCACATGCAGCATGAAGGTCGAGGTGGCGGCCTTGAGCTGCTCCATAGGCACATGCATGGTGCCGTAGTTGCCAGAAGAGCCAAAGCTGATGCGACCTGGGTTGGTCTTGGCATAAGCGATGAATTCGGCGTAGGTTTTCCAAGGGCTGTCGGCCCGTACCACCAGCACCGTGGGATCCGCTGTGAATCGGGCGATGGGTTTGAGTTGGTGGGTTTCGTACAGGGGGGCACGCTTGAGGATTTTGTCGGCCTCGGGCAAGACCACCAAAGAGGACAAGGACATCAGCACCGTGTAACCATCCCCTTTGGATTTGGCCACTTGTGCCATGCCGATGCCGCCCCCTGCACCGCCCTTGTTCTCCACCACGATGCTTTGTTTGAGGTGGCGTGACATGGCTTCGGCCACGGGACGCCCGACGGTGTCGGCCACGCCACCGGGTGGAAATGGCACCACCATGGTGATGGGCTTGGTGGGGTAGTTTTGCGCCAAAACGCTCACGCCTGTGCAGGCCAAAGCGGCGCACAAGGTGATGTGTATCCACGAACGACGGGTCATGATTTGTCTCCTTTTGTGGGGCAGGCCAAGGCCCGGCCTGGCCTGGCCTGCTGGGGGTGGTTCAAACGAAACGGTTTTCGATCTGGCCCACGCCATCGATCTCGACGCGGATCACATCGCCTTTGGCGATGTAGCGCGGGGGGTTCAGTCCCATGCCCACCCCGGCTGGCGTGCCCGTGGCGATGATGTCGCCGGGGTAGAGCGTGATGCCGCGCGAGATGGTTTCGATCAGGGTGGGGATGTCAAAAATCATGTTCTCGGTGGGGCCGTCTTGGCGCAACTCGCCGTTGACCCAGCAGCGCACCCGGGTGTTGCGTCCGTCGATTTCGTCGGCGGTCACGATCCACGGGCCCATGGGGCAGAAGGTGTCAAAGGACTTGCCCATGTCCCATTGCTGGTGGCGCATTTGCACATCGCGGGCGGTCACATCGTTGACCACGGTGTAGCCGAAGACATGCTTCATGGCATCGGCTTGGCTGATGTTTTTGCCGCCTTGGCCAATGATCACGGCCAACTCGGCCTCGTAGTCGATCTGCTCGGACACGGCGGCACCCGGCAGATGCACGTCGTCGGTCGGGCCGACCACACACTCGGGCACTTTGGTGAACACGATGGGCCAAGCTTTGGTGTCGGTGTTGCTGTCCTTGAAGACCGAGGCCTGCAGCTCTTTGGCGTGTGCATGGTAGTTGCGGCCCACGCACCAGACGTTGCGGCGCGGCACAGGCAGGGGGGATTCGAGCTTGACCGAGGACACGGCCAGCGCAGCGCCCGCCAAGGCCGGCAGGGGCTGCCCGGCAACCAGGGCTTCAATGATGGGCTGTGCACCGCGAAGGGCTTGTGTTTCGCTCAGGGCAAAAGGCGTGACATGTTGGCCGTCGGCCGACACTTGGCCGACCTGGCGTTTTCCGTTGTGAACAAATGTGGCGATGCGCAAAATTCTTCTCCAGATGCGGGTGACCGACTTCAAAGCCAAGTCAGGTAAATTGGTTGAAATTCAACCAATGCAAACCATCATAAGGCGCATGAGCGCCTGGTCAAGACACGAACCGGACACTTTCCATGAGGGTTTTTACGGGGTAATACTGCCCTTGTGTTTACTCTTTCAGCCGAGGTGTGAAATTGGTATGATTTGGTTTTTTAGCCCTCAACCATCACCGTGGACTCCTCATACCTTTTTCGCGCCACCTTGCTGGACCAGTTGCACAGCGGCCAGTGGCAGGCCGGCGATCGCCTGCCCACCGAACGCGAGTTTGGTGAGCAATACCAGATCAGCCGCAGCACCGTGCGCAAGGTGCTGGCCGAGATGAAGGCTCAAGGTTGGATTGCCCAGACGGTGGGCAGCGGCACGTATGTCACCGACAAGGCCTTGGTCGCCGTCGGTCACAACAAGGCGAGCACAGGCAGTTCGCCCGATGCGGGCTGGCACACCAGCCCCGCAGAACTCATGGAAGCACGCATGGCCCTGGAGCCCGCCATCATCGAGATGGTGATTGGCAACGCCACAACGGCCGATTTTGAGCAGATGGCGCACTGCTGCACACGCGCTGAAGCGGCGACCAGTGTGGAAGAGTTTGAAGTGTGGGATGGCATGTTCCACGAGGTCATTGCCCGTGCCGCACACAATGGTTTTGTGGGCCGCTTGTTCAAACTCATGAATCAGGCCCGTGCCCAAGGCGAGTGGGGCATGCTGAAAAAACGCAGCCTCACGCCGGAGCGGCGTTTGGCTTACCAGTCAGAACACCGTGCTTTGCTGCAGGCCATCACGGCGCGTGACCCGGTGCAAGCCAAGGCCTTGGCCGTTGAACACCTGGTTCATGTGCGGCGCAATTTGCTGAACTATTGAAGCAGGGGCAGCTGGCTGCCCAGTGTCATCAATTGGGGGCGGTGTCGATGAAGCTCGGGCGCTGCGCCAATTTGTCGTGCAGTTTGTGCAGATTGGGGTAAGGCGTGCGCCAGTCGATCTGAGGGAATCGGAAGTCCAGATAGGCCAAGGCACAGCCCACGGCGATGTCGGACAGGCTCAGGTGGACACCCGAGCAAAAGGCTTTGTCGCCCAAACCGGAGCCCATGGCCCTGAGGGCGTGCTGGATCTTGTCGAGTTGGCGATCGATCCACGCCTGGCTGCGTTGGCTGTCTTCGCGGCCCGTCCAAACGGCTTCCATGCGGGCCAACAAGGCCGCGTCTTGCAGGCCATCGGCCAAGGCTTCCCAGGTTTTGACCTCGGCGCGTTCACGTCCGGCTGTGGGAATGAGCTTGCCAACGGGAGACAAGGTGTCCAGGTACTCCACGATCACACGCGAATCAAACACGGCTTCGCCACCTTCCATCACCAGGCAAGGCACCTTGCCCAAAGGGTTGGACACATGGATTTGGGTCTGTACCGACCACACGTCTTCGGTGATGAATTGGTAGTCCAGCTTTTTCTCGGCCATGACAACACGCACCTTGCGAACGTAGGGACTGGTGACAGAGCCGATGAGTTTCATAAATTAAAAGAAGCAACAAATAAATGGATATCGGATTCTAGGTGAAGCCGAGGATTGTTTTTGGTGTCTTTCGCATGACTTCGTACTCGTTCTGAACCTGTTGCGATCGTGCGGCGGACACATTCGAACTGAATCGGTCGGATCGGGTGCGGGAATTACAATCGATGGATGAATTTCACCCCCATTTCCGCTCTGTCGCCGCTGGATGGCCGTTATGCCAGCAAACTCAATGCCTTGCGGCCGCTCATGAGTGAGCAGGGTTATATGCACCGCCGTGTTCAGGTCGAAATCGCTTGGTTCATCGCCTTGTCCGATGCCGGCTTTCTCGAATTCAAGTCCTTGACACCGGGTGCACGCACTTATTTGACGGGTCTGGTCAAGAACTTCAGCGAAGCCGATGCCTTGGCCATCAAAGAGTTCGAGAAGACCACCAACCACGATGTCAAAGCCGTCGAGTACTGGATCAAGTCCAAGTTCAAAGACCGCCCAGAGCTGGAGAAAGCGGCCGAGTTTGTGCACTTTGCCTGCACCAGCGAAGACATCAACAACACCAGCCATGCCCTGCAACTCAAGGGGGCACGCGCCCAAGTGATCTTGCCGGGCTTGGATGGCTTGATCGCCAAGCTGCGCGAGATGGCGCACCAATTTGCTGAAGTGCCCATGCTCAGCCGCACCCACGGCCAAACCGCCAGCCCCACCACCGTGGGCAAGGAAATGGCCAACGTGGTGATGCGCCTGAAGGGCTGCCGCGACAAAATTGCGGCCGTGCAGCTCATGGGCAAGATGAACGGTGCCGTGGGCAACTACAACGCCCACCTGTCGGCCTGGCCTGAGTTTGACTGGGAAGCCTTTGCACGCCAAGTGGTGGAGACGCCTGAACTGGGCGAGACCCAAGCCAGTCACTGGGGCTTGGGCCTGACGTTCCAGCCCTACAGCATCCAGATCGAGCCGCACGACTACATGGCCGAGCTGTTCGACGCCGTGGCCCGCACCAACACCATCTTGATCGACCTGTCGCGCGACATCTGGGGTTATGTGAGCCTGGGCTATTTCAAGCAGCGCTTGAAAGCCGGTGAGATCGGTTCATCGACCATGCCCCACAAGGTCAACCCGATTGATTTTGAAAACGCCGAAGGCAATCTGGGCCTGGCCAATGCCGTGCTCAAGCACCTGAGCGAGAAGCTGCCCATCAGCCGCTGGCAGCGCGACCTGACCGACTCGACCGTGCTGCGCAACATGGGTGTGGGCTTGGGTTACACCGCGCTGGCCTATGCCTCGCTGATGACCGGCCTGAACAAGCTCGAACTCAACGAAGAAGCCTTGGCCGCCGACTTGGACGCCGCCTGGGAAGTGCTTGCCGAGCCCATCCAGACCGTGATGCGCCGTTATGGCGTGCAGGGCGCGTATGAAAAACTCAAGGAAGTCACCCGTGGCAAGTCCGTGAGCGCCGCCGACTTGCATGGTTTGATCCAAGGCCTGGAGATTCCGCAAGCCGACAAGGACCGCTTGCTGGCGATGACGCCTGGCAGCTATGTCGGCAAGGCCGCCGAGTTGGCCCGCCGGGTTTAAGGTTCACATGGCCCTCAAATCCACCATCTACAAAGCCAACTTGTCGATCGCTGACATCGATCACAGTTATTACGAAGACCACCAGCTCACGCTGGCGCGTCACCCCAGCGAAACCGATGAGCGCATGATGATCCGCTTGCTGGCGTTAGCCATCAATGCCTACAAGCTGCAAGCCGTGTGCAAGGGCGACGGCAAACTGGCTTTTGGCGCGGGTCTGTCGGACCCAGACGATCCGGATTGCAGTTTGCGCGACTTCACAGGCCAGACCCGCATGTGGATCGAGGTCGGCCAGCCCGAAGACAAGCCGATCATGAAAGCCTGCCAAAAGGCCGACGAGGTGCTGCTGTATTGCTTCAACCACGCGGCCGAAGTCTGGTGGAAAGGCATCGAAACCAAACTGACACGCCTGGACAAGCTGCAGGTCTGGCGTGTGCCCACCGAAGGCTCGCAAGAGTTGGCCAAACTCGCCGAGCGCAGCATGCAGCTGCAAGCCACGGTGCAAGAAGGCAGCGTGACCTTCAGCAGCGACCGGGGCAGCGTGCACATTGAGCTGAGCCGCTGGAAGTGAACAACACTTGGCCCCGCTGAGGGGGCCAAATCAACCATGACCTTTGTGGTCATGGACAAAGCGCAAGCGGTTTACAAGCCCAACATCAACTCGATGTTTTGCACCGCCGCGCCGCTGGCACCCTTGCCCAGGTTGTCCAGACGGGCGATGACCACCGCGTGGCGTGCTTCTTCATTGGCAAAGACACGCAATTCCAGCTTGTTGGTGTCGTTCAGTGCTGTGGCGTTGAGTTTGGCATCAGCAGTGGCGCTCTCCACGCTGACCCAGCCTCCTGCGGCCTGGCTTGCCGCATAGTGCGCTGCCAATGCCGCATGCACATCCGCACCGGTGGGTTTGCCGGGCAAGGTGTCGAGATGCATGGGCAGTTGCACCAGCATGCCTTGGCGGAAATTGCCCACGGCGGGCACAAACAGGGGCCTGCAGGTCAAGCCGGTGTAGCGCATGATTTCGGGGATGTGTTTGTGCTTCAGGGTCAGGGCGTAAGCCTCGAACAGAGGGGCACGACCGGCTTCGTAGTCTTCGATCATGGTCCGGCCACCGCCGGAATAACCGCTCACCGAGGGCAGGCAAACCGGAAAGTCGCGTGGCAACAGTCCGGCGTCGATCAAGGGGCGCAAGATGGCAATCGCACCCGTCGCGTAGCAGCCAGGGTTGGCCACACGCTGGGCTTGGCGCACAGCGGCCAGCTGGTCGGCGGCCAGCTCGGGAAAACCAAACACCCAGTCCGGATGGCAGCGGTGCGCGGTCGACGCATCCACAATGCGCGGTTTGCGCCCACTCAGGCTGTCGATCATGGCCACCGACTCGATGGCAGCATCGTCGTGCAGGCACAACACCACCAAATCGGCCTCAGCCATCAACTCGCGTTTGGCTTCGGGGTCTTTGCGGCGGGCCGGGTCGATGCTGAGCACCTCGACTTGGGGCATCCTTGCCAGGCGCTCGCGAATTTGCAAACCAGTGGTGCCGGCTTCGCCATCGATGAATATTTTGGCCATAGGTATTACTTTCTCAGGAATATTCTTGCCTTACGTCAATTCAATGTAAGACGCAAAGCTCAGGATTGGTGCGTTGCAGCATGATACAGTCGCACGCTGCAGTGTCCAGAGCCTGCTGGCGGGTGAATCACCGCGGCAGACCGGTCAAATCAACCACCCTCTGAGAGAAGACCTCATGAAGATTCACGAGTACCAAGGCAAGGAAATCTTGCGTCAATTCGGTGTGCCAGTCCCCCGTGGCATCCCGGCATTCACCGTTCAAGAGGCGGTCGAAGCCGCTCAAAAACTCGGCGGCCCCGTATGGGTGGTCAAGGCCCAAATCCACGCCGGTGGCCGTGGCAAGGGTGGTGGCGTCAAGGTTGCCAAAACCATCGACGACGTGAAACGCATCGCTGGCGACATCTTGGGCATGCAGCTCAAGACGCACCAGACTGGCCCAGAAGGCCAGAAAGTGCGTCGCCTCTATATTGAAGACGGCGCTGACATCAACAAAGAATATTACGTGTCCGTGGTCACCGACCGCGCCACACAAAAGATCGCTTTCATCGCTTCGAGCGAAGGCGGCATGGACATCGAGGAAGTGGCCCATTCCACCCCCGAGAAGATCATCACCGAGTTCATCGATCCGCTGACCGGTCTGGGCGATGCCCAAGCCAAGAAGATCTCGGATGCCATCGGCATGCCAGCAGACTCCACCGCACAAGCCGTGGACATCTTCAAGAAGCTGTACCAGTGCTACATGGACACCGACGCTTCGTTGGTGGAAATCAACCCGCTGAACCGCGACAGCAAAGGCAACGTGATGGCTTTGGACGCGAAGTTCAACTTCGATGCCAACGCTTTGTTCCGTCACCCCGAAATCGTGGCTTACCGAGATTTGGACGAAGAAGATCCAGCTGAAGTGGAAGCTTCCAAGTTCGACCTGGCCTACATCAGCCTGGACGGCAACATCGGTTGCTTGGTCAACGGTGCTGGCTTGGCCATGGCCACCATGGACACCATCAAGTTGTTCGGCGGCGAGCCCGCCAACTTCTTGGACGTGGGCGGCGGCGCTACTGCCGAGAAGGTCACTGAAGCGTTCAAGATCATGCTGGCCAACAAGAATGTCAAAGGCATTTTGGTCAACATCTTCGGCGGCATCATGAAGTGCGACACCATCGCCACCGGCGTGATCACCGCTTGCAAGGCCGTGAACCTGTCCGTGCCATTGGTGGTGCGCATGAAGGGCACCAACGACGAGCTGGGCAAGAAGATGCTGGCCGAATCCGGTCTGCCAATCATCTCCGCCGACACCATGGCCGAAGCCGCGACAGCCATCGTCGCAGCCGTTAAGTAATGACTTTGCAGGACGTGCTGAAAGCGCTGTCCGCAACTGATTAGGAACAAACATGTCCATCTACATCAACAAAGACACCAAAGTCATCACCCAAGGTATCACCGGCAAAACCGGTCAGTTCCACACTGAAAAGTGCCAGGAATACGCGAACGGCAAGAACTGCTTCGTCGCGGGTGTGAACCCCAAGAAGGCTGGCGAGTCCATCTTCAACATCCCAATCTATTCCACCGTCAAGGAAGCTGCCACACAAACGGGCGCGACCGTGTCCGTGATCTACGTGCCACCAGCCGGTGCAGCCGCCGCCATCTGGGAAGCCGTAGAAGCCGACCTGGACTTGGCGATTTGCATCACCGAAGGCATTCCAGTGCGTGACATGCTCGAAGTGCGCAACAAAATGAAGGCCAAGGAAGCCAAAGGCGGCAAGCGCACTTTGCTGCTGGGCCCCAACTGCCCTGGTTTGATCACGCCCGACGAAATCAAGATCGGCATCATGCCCGGTCACATCCACCGCAAAGGCCGCATCGGCGTGGTGTCCCGCTCGGGCACCTTGACCTATGAAGCCGTGGCGATGTTGACCGAAGTGGGCCTGGGCCAGTCCAGCGCTGTCGGTATTGGTGGCGACCCGATCAACGGTTTGAAGCACATCGACGTGATGAAGGCTTTCAACGACGATCCCGACACCGACGCCGTCATCATGATTGGCGAAATCGGCGGTCCAGACGAAGCCGAAGCCGCTCAGTGGTGCAAGGCCAACATGAAGAAGCCCGTTGTCGGCTTCATCGCTGGCGTCACAGCCCCTCCCGGCAAGCGCATGGGCCATGCGGGTGCCCTGATCTCTGGCGGTGCCGACACGGCCGATGCCAAGCTGGCCATCATGGAAGAGTGCGGCTTCATCGTCACACGCAACCCGTCCGAATTGGGCAAATTGCTCAAGGCACAGCTGAAGTAAACAGCGCATTCGCTCAGGTGACAAGACCCAGCCCTGACCAGGGCTGTGGTTTGCCACAATACATAAGCCGGATTTTCCGAGGGAAAATCCGGCTTTGTTTTTGCAAATTGAATAAAAGGGCCCGCATCGGCGGGTGAAAGGACCACCGTGGAAGAATTTCTGACCCCTACTTTCTGGTTTGCCGTCGGGCAGATCATCATGATCGACATCTTGCTGGGCGGTGACAACGCCGTGGTGATTGCATTGGCCTGCCGCCAGTTGCCTGACCACCAACGCACCAAAGGCATCATGTGGGGCACCGCGGGTGCCATCATTTTGCGTGTCATCCTCATTTTCTTCGCGCTCACCCTGCTGGCGATTCCTTTCCTCAAGTTCGTGGGCGCCCTCTTGCTCATCTGGATCGGTGTGAAACTGCTCACCCCCGATGAAGACGACGACCACAGCAACATCCAAGGCAGCGACAAGCTCTGGGGCGCGGTCAAAACCGTGATCATTGCCGACTTGGTCATGAGCGTGGACAACGTGATCGCTATCGCCGGTGCCGCCCAGACTTCGGGCAACGCCGACCACCAGATGCCTTTGGTCATCTTCGGTTTGCTGGTCAGCATCCCCATCATCGTCTGGGGCAGCCAGCTGGTCCTCAAGCTGATGGACCGTTTCCCGATGATCATCACCGCCGGTGGCATGCTGCTGGGCTGGATCGCGGGCACCATGATCCAGACCGATCCTGGCCTGGTGGCTTATCTGCCTCAAGACAAGGCCTGGGGTTATGGCTTGGGCATTGCCGGTGCTTTGTTGGTGCTGGCTTTGGGCAAAATCATCATGGCGCGTCGTTCAAATTCACAAGAAACGGCCTGACACGCCAACGGCCCTTGCCCCTTGGGGCAAGGGCCGCTCTCATTTCTGGAGTTCGGGTGTTGTATGGATTACCATCGTTACCCAATTACCAGGGAGCAAATGCCATGCAAAAAAGGCAACAAGGTTTGACATTGATCGAGCTGATGATCGTGATTGCGATCATCGGTATCTTGGGCGCTTTGGCCCTGCCGGCCTACCAGGACTACAGCATTCGGGCACGGGTGTCGGAGATGCTGCTGGCGGCAAGCGGTTGCAAAACGGCCGTCAACGAGGCCATCACCACCGCTTCACAGGCCGATGTTTCGGCCACTTTGCCCCAAGTCTGCGAAAACCAGACCAGCAAATACGTCAGCAGCCTCAGTGCCGATGCCAATGGTGTGATCACCGTTGTGGGCAACCATGAGGCGCTGCGTGGCAACACCAGCGCATCGGCCAACAGCATCAGCCTGACCCCGATCCAGACGGGCAGCACCGCTGTCAACGGCAGCACCGACGGCGGCAAGCCCATCGCCAGCTGGCGCTGTGGCCCGGCAGCCACCAATGCTTTGCCGCTCAAATACCTGCCCGCTTCGTGCAAGGCATCCTGATCTTTTGGCGCTCACCTGAACGCCCGGTCCGAGCCGGGCGTTTGTTTGTGGACTGAGTTCACATGACAGCGCTTCGGGCCACAACGCCAGACCTGGGCCGACTCCACCATCTGTGGCTGGTGTTGCTGTTGGCGTGGCCTTGGGTGCAGCCTTTTTCCAGCAGCCCTTTGCCCCATGTGTGGCCTTGGCTGACCAGCTGGACTTGTTTGGCGCTGGCCTTGTTGACGTGGCAGCGCATGAGTCTGGCCACCGTGGTTCAAGGCTGGGTGCTTGCGGCCTTGCTCAGCAGTGCCATGGGTCTGGTGCAGTTCTTTGGTCAGGCTGAGCTTTTGGCGCCCTTTTTGCACGTCCCTGCCTACTTGGGTGATGCGATGGGCAATTTGCGCCAGCGCAACCAGTTGGCCACTTTGCTGGCCATGGGCGTGCTGGCGGTGTTGATCTGGCGTGCTTTGGGTCTGTCCATCGCCCATTCGCTTTGGATGCTGGCCCTGCTGGCCATGGGCATGGCCGCCACCGCTTCACGCACGGGATTGCTCCAGCTGGTGTTCATTGGCCTGTGGATGTTGCTGCACCGTGCAGCTCCCAAAGGGCGCGAGGCTTTGCTGCTCACCGCACTCACGCTGGGCTTGTATGCCCTGGCTTCCTGGCTTTTGCCGCAGCTCTTGCAGCACCTGAGTGGACAGGCCACAGACAGCGCCATGGCCCGCATGGGCGCCCTGGGCGGCTGCGGCAGTCGCCAGGCGCTTTGGGCCAATGTGCTGCACTTGGTGGCGCAGCATCCGCTTGGCGGGTGGGGTTGGGACCAGCTGCGCTATGCGCACTACATCACCGAATACCCCTCACTGCGTTTTTGTGACATGTTGGGCAACGCCCACAACCTGCCCTTGCACATCGCCTTTGTTTGGGGGGTGCCCGTGGCCATATTGGTGTGCTTGGGTGTGATGGTGTGGGTGGTACGTGCAAAGCCATGGCGTTACAAAGATGCGGGCCACCAACTCGCTTGGGGCGTGCTCGGTGTTTTGGCTTTGCACAGTTTGCTCGAGTACCCGCTTTGGTACGGGCCGTTTCAGGTGGCACTGTTGCTGAGCCTGTGGCTCCTGCGGGGGCGGATTTGGCAATTTTTGCAAGTGCAGGGCCGCGCGACGGGGCTGGCCCTGGTTTTGGGGGGCATTTTGGGCTTTGTGGCCTATGACCATGCCCAAGTTCGGCAAATTTACCTGCCGGCAGCGCAGCGCTACGGCTTCTGGCGTGACCCAGCGCTGCAAGTAGCGCAACGCGCCTGGTTGTTCCACGGAACGGCTGTGTTTGCGCAGGTGACCACCACGCCGGTGCACCCAGGCAATGCCCGCGCCATGCTGGACGCCAGTTTGGAGGCCCTGCACACCTCGCCAGAGCCGCGGGTGATCGAAAAGCTGCTGGACAGTGCCCGGCTCTTGGGGGAAGACGCGCTTTTTGAAGCCCACAAAAAGCATTTTCAGCGGGTGTACCCCCAAGCTTATCTGGCTTGGGCGTACCAGCGCCGACATGAATTGGACTGACTGAAGACCGTCAAATTTCTAGAAATTACCCAATTGGGTAATTACATAAACCGGCATATTTGATAAATTAGTTGCTAAATTCGATATTGCTACATTCATGAAAAAACGCCTCGGACATATTTTCCTGGTCGACGACAACCACGACATGCGCTTTTATCTGAGCGACATGATGGTCCTATTGGGGTATACCGTTGACACGTTTGACAATGCCACCGCATTTCTCGAGAAATCGATGGACATCTCTCCTGCTGTGGTTTTGCTCGACATGCGCATGCCCGGTCTGAACGGCTTGGAACTGCAAGCCAAGCTGGACGCCTTGGGTCGCAAGACCCCCATCGTTTTCATCAGCGGTGAAAGTGACAAGGACGAAATCATTGAGGCCTTCCGTCTGGGCGCCGTAGACTTTTTGCTCAAACCATTCAACCGAGAGAAGCTGTGCCAAGTGGTGGACAAAGCGCTGGAGATGGACCGCCAGCGCAACCAGGAGTTCATCAACACCGATGCCCTGAGACGGTCGTTTGTCACACTGTCAGCCCGCGAGCAAGAAATCTTCCTGCTCATCGTGCAGGGCTTGACCAACAAAGGGATTGCGGAAGTGACCGGCATCCAGCCGGGTACGGCCAAAAAACACCGGGCCACCATCTATCAGAAGTTCGAAGTCAACACGAGTGCCGAACTCATCAGCCAGTGCAAAGGTGTTGATATGAGCAAACTCATGCCAGCACAAGAGGTGAAGGCTGAGTGAGTTGGCGCGGTTAAAATCACGCCTTACCCAAGGAGCGTTGCAGCCCGCCGCCTATCAGGCGCAGCGGGTCAGGCTTGGGGCCGTTCAATGTCTGAATGATCTTGCACAACGACGCTCACCTGATACCCCAAGGTGAGCCTGTGTCTGTTGTCGCGTCTTCCATCGTGTCTGTTCCCCCCATGAAGTTGTCCGGTCTGGAGCCTGTCTCCATCGGCACCGGGTCGCTGTTTGTCAACGTGGGTGAGCGCACCAATGTGACCGGCTCCAAGGCCTTTGCCCGCATGATCTTGAACGGCCAGTACGAAGAGGCTTTGGCTGTGGCGCGTCAGCAGGTCGAAAACGGCGCGCAGGTCATCGACGTGAACATGGACGAAGCCATGCTCGACAGCCAGGCGGCCATGGTGCGGTTTTTGAATTTGATGGCCGGTGAGCCCGACATCGCCCGCGTGCCGGTGATGGTGGATTCGAGCAAATGGACGGTGATCGAAGCCGGTCTGCGCTGCATTCAGGGCAAGGGCATCGTCAACTCGATCAGCATGAAAGAGGGCCTGGATGAGTTCAAGCGCCAAGCCAAGCTGGTCAAGCGCTACGGCGCGGCTGCGGTGGTGATGGCGTTTGACGAAAAAGGCCAGGCCGACACCTACGAGCGCAAGATCGAGATTTGTGAACGCGCCTACCGCGTGCTGGTGGACGAGGTGGACTTCCCACCCGAAGACATCATTTTTGACCCGAACATTTTTGCCATCGCCACCGGCATCGAAGAGCACAACAACTATGCGGTGGACTTCATCGAAGCCACGCGCTGGATCAAGCAGAATCTGCCGGGTGCCAAGGTGTCGGGTGGCGTGTCCAACGTGTCCTTCAGCTTCCGGGGTAACGACCCGGTGCGCGAGGCCATCCACACCGTGTTCCTGTACCACGCGATCCAAGCGGGCATGGACATGGGCATCGTCAACGCGGGCATGGTCGGTGTGTACGACGACCTGGAGCCCACGCTGCGCGAACGGGTGGAAGACGTGGTGCTGAACCGTCGCACTGACGCGGGTGAGCGTTTGGTCGAAGTGGCCGACAGCGCCAAAGGCGCTGCCAAAGACGAGACCACCAAACTGGCTTGGCGTGGCACGCCCGATGCGCCTGTGCGTGTGGCGCAGCGCTTGAGTCATTCGCTGGTGCACGGCATCACCGACTTCATCAGCGACGACACCGAAGAGGCCTACCAAGAGATTCTGGCCAAAGGCGGACGCCCGCTGCATGTGATCGAAGGCCCGCTGATGGACGGCATGAACGTGGTCGGCGACCTGTTTGGCCAGGGCAAGATGTTCTTGCCGCAAGTGGTCAAGAGCGCCCGCGTGATGAAGCAGGCCGTGGCGCATTTGCTGCCCTACATCGAAGCCGAAAAGCTGGCGCAAGAAGCGGCGGGCGAAGACGTGAAAGCCAAAGGCAAGATCGTGATCGCCACCGTCAAGGGCGACGTGCACGACATCGGCAAAAACATCGTCACCGTGGTCTTGCAGTGCAACAACTTTGAAGTGGTCAACATGGGCGTGATGGTGCCTTGCCACGAAATTTTGGCCAAAGCCAAAGAAGAAAACGCCGACATCATCGGCCTGTCGGGCCTGATCACGCCCAGCCTCGAAGAGATGCAGTACGTGGCGGCCGAGATGGAAAAAGACCCGTACTTCCGCGACCGCCAAATGCCGCTGCTGATTGGCGGCGCCACCTGCAGCCGTGTGCACACCGCCGTGAAGATCGCACCCAACTACAGTGGCCCCGTGGTCTATGTGCCCGACGCTTCGCGCAGCGTGGGCGTGGCGCAGGGTTTGTTGTCTGAGCAGGCGGCCAAGTTCATCGCCGACTTGAACACCGACTACGACAAGGTGCGCGAGCAGCACGCCAACAAAAAACAAACCCCCATGTGGACGCTGGCGCAGGCCCGCGCCAACAAGACGCCGATCGATTGGTCCAAGGGCGTGCCCGCCGCGCCCAAGTTCATTGGCCGCCGCGTGTTCAAGAACTACGACCTGGCCGAAATTGCGCAATACATCGACTGGGGCCCCTTCTTCCAGACTTGGGACTTGGCCGGGCCATTCCCTGCCATCCTCGACGACGAAGTGGTCGGTGAACAGGCGCGAAAGGTCTATGCAGACGGCCAAGCCATGCTGCAAAAAATCATCGATGGACGCTGGGTCACGGCCAACGCGGTGTTGGGCCTGTACCCTGCCAACAGCGTGAATGATGACGACATCGCGCTCTACACCGACGTATCACGCCAGCAAGTCGCCATGACTTGGCGCGGCATGCGTCAGCAGACCGAAAAGCACATGATCGATGGCGTCATGCGCCCCAGCCGTTGCCTGGCCGACTTCGTCGCGCCCACAGGCCAAGACCATGTGGGCCTGTTCGCCGTGACCGCAGGCATCGGTGCCGACAAACGCGCCGCCGCCTTTGAAGCCGCACACGACGACTACAGCGCCATCATGCTCAAGTCCCTGGCCGACCGCTTGGCCGAAGCATTGGCCGAGTGCCTGCACAAAAAAGTGCGCACCGACCTGTGGGGCTATGCCGCGGGCGAGGCGCTGAGCAACGAAGAACTCATTGCAGAAAAATACCAGGGCATCCGCCCCGCACCCGGCTATCCGGCTTGCCCCGACCACAGCGCCAAACAAGCCATGTTCGACTTGCTGCAATGCCAAGACATTGGCATGGGCCTGACCGAAAGCCTGGCCATGACGCCTGCGGCCAGCGTGAGCGGTTTCTACATCGCGCACCCAGAGGCGCAGTACTTCAACGTGGGCAAGGTGGGTGATGACCAAGTGCAGGACTTGGCGCAACGCAGTGGCGTGCAAGTCAAAGATCTGCAGCGTCTGCTGGCCCCTAACCTGTAAACACCATGCTCAACTTCTGGACGGCTTGTGGCCACCAACATCTGACGCGCAACGCGCGTGGCTGGATGTGCCCCACGCCCGACTATTGGCGGCTGTGGCTGCAGCGCCCGGAGCTGGCCTTGGTGCCCGAATCCTGCAAAGCCGAAAAGCGTTTGCATGCCGCCCTGACCGAGACGCCCAACATGCAGGTCACCCCTGCAGACTACAAACATTTCAAGGACGACGATGTCCGCGAAAATTACAAACTGTTTTTGCGTTTTCGTGACGAGGTAGAAGCTGCAGGCTCGCTGGAGTCGGCCTACATGGCCTGGCAGCAAAGCGGCAACATCCAGTTGCCTCCGCTCTTCATCGACCTGGTGGTGCAGGCCATCGTGTGCAATGTGTTGGCCGATGTGCAGGACGCCTGGGTCTGGCGTACCGCCGAGCTTCTGTTTCGCCGTCAACGCATCACCATCGAAGGCGGCCGCGTGCTGTCGGGCGACAGCGACACGCTCGACAGCCTGAAATCCACCGGCGGTCTGGGCGAGATGGGTCGCCTCTTGATGGAGGGCGGCGCCACGCTCAAGGCGGTCGATGTGAAGGTGCTGCACCCCGACAACGCCGAGCGCTATTTTGCGCAGCGTGAGGGCCTGGGCCGTTATGCGTTTTTGCTCGACATGACGCACGAACTCCAAAATGAATTGCCGCACGGTTTGATTTTGAGCATGGTCAACGCCCGCTCAGGCCTCAAGGCCTTGTCGGTGGTTTTGGCCCGCTGGGTGCAGCACTTTTTGAGTGTGGCCGTCAGCATCGAGCCGGTGCAAAAAGTCGACGACCCGGCTTGGCGCTGGCATGTGGGGCTGGACGTGACCGCCACCGCTTTGCTCAATGACCTGTACCAAGGCGTCGAGCTGGACAACAAACGCCAGCAGCAGCTCATCAGTTTGTTCAAATTGCGTTTTGACAACCCGCAAGACATGCGTGCCGACGTGCAGGGCAAACCGGTCTATCTGGGGCTGGCCATGAACGAGCAGGGCTTGCTCAAGCTCAAACCGCAAAACCTTCTGCTCAATTTGCCCTTGTCTCAACAGGTTTGAACCTTGAGGGATCAAGCAATTCAACTGAGGAGTTATCAATGACCCCATCAATTTTGCTCACACGCCGACACGCCATGGGCCTCTTTGCAGCAGTGCTGGCGGAACCCGTTCTGGCCAACACAGCTTGGGCAGATACCTTGAGTGCAGCCCGTGGCCAGACGGTGTACTTCAACGCCTGGGCCGGCAGCGAACGCATCAACGCCTACGTGCAATGGGCAGCGGCTGAGTTGCAGCGCGACTTTGGCGTTAAGCTGCAGCACGTCAAGATCAGCGACGCGGCCGATGTGGTCAAACGCATTCGCGCCGAAAAGCAAGCTGGCCGCAAAGACACCGAGGGCACGGTAGACCTGGTCTGGATCAACGGCGAAAACTTCGCTGCCATGAAGCGCGATGGTTTATTGTCTGCGCCCTTCGCACAAGCCTTGCCGAATTTCCAGTGGGTAGACACCGTGGGCAAGCCCACCACGCTGGTCGATTTTTCGGTGCCCACTGATGGTCTCGAATCGCCTTGGGGCATGGCCCAGCTCACGTTATTTGCCGATACCCAGCGTCTGCCTAAACCACCCCAAAACATGGCCGAGTTGCTGGTCTTGGCCCGCAGCCAACCCGGGCGCATCACGTACCCGCGCCCGCCCAACTTTCATGGCACCACCTTCGTTAAGCAGGCCTTGATCGAACACGCGCCGGACGTGAAAGCGCTGGCCCAGCCTGTGACGCCTGCGGCTTTGGCGGCGCAAGCCGCGCCGCTGTGGCGCTTTTTGGATGCACTGCACCCGCACTTGTGGCGCGGGGGCAAACAGTTTCCGCAAAACTCGGCGGCCGTGCGCCAGATGATGGCCGATGGTGAATTGGTGATGGCCTTGACGTTCAACCCCAATGAAGCGGCCAACGAGATCGCTGCCAAACGCCTGCCCATCACGGTGCAGAGCTGGCAGTTCGCCAAGGGCACGATTGGCAACACCCACTTTGTGGCCATACCGTACAACGCGCCCAGCAAAGCGGGCGCCCAAGTGGTCGCCAACTTTTTGCTGTCGCCCGCCGCGCAAGCGCGCAAGGCCGACATCGACGTGTGGGGCGACCCGACGGTGCTGGACGTGGCCCGCTTACCTGCGGCTGATCGTGCGCGGTTTCAGTCGGCTTCACGTCCCGGGCAAGTGGGTGTGACGGCCCCCGTGCTGCCCGAGCCGCATGCGTCCTGGGTCGATGCACTCGAAAAAGAGTGGACTCGCCGTTACGGCGTGTGAGCTTCTTGCCCGCCTTTTTGCTGGCCTTGATCGCTGCCGTGCCCATGGGCTGGGCGCTGTGGGCGGCCGCTTCGCAAGCGCTGGATGTCAGCGCTTGGCAGGCCTTGTGGGCCGATCCGCAAACGCTGCGTGCTTGGGGCATGACGCTGTGGACCGGGCTGGCCTCCACGGTGCTGGTGTGGTGGACCGTGGCGCGTTTGTTGGCCCATGGTTTCATTCGGCAGCAATTGGCCCGCTGGCTCACCCATGTGCCTGCCTTGCTGGCCACGCCGCACGCGGCCATGGCCATTGGCTTGGTGTTGTGGCTCTCGCCCAGCGGCTGGGCTTTGCGCTTGGTGTCGCCGGGCCTGTCGGGGTTTGACGCACCGCCCCCTTGGTTGACCACACAAGACCCGTGGGGCTTGGGCTTGATTTTGGCGCTGTGGCTCAAGGAAGTGCCATTTTTGCTCTGGGTGGCGGCCACGCAATTGCAGCGCGAAGACCTGCGCCGACGATGGCAGGCCGAATTTGCACTGGCCCAAACTTTGGGCCACACGCCCACACAAGCTTTTGCCCAAGTGGTTTGGCCGCAGCTGGCACCGCGCTTGCGCTGGCCGCTGCTGGCGGTGTTGGCCTATGGCCTCACGGTGGTGGACATGGCGCTCATCATTGGCCCTGCGACGCCACCCACTTTGGCGGTGCTGGCTTGGCAATGGTTGGGTGATGCCGATGCGGCCATGCAGGCGCAAGGCGCGGCAGCGGCGGGGTGTCTCACGGTCAGTGCGGCGGTGTTGGCGGGGGTGACCGTCATGGTGCTGCGCGCATGGGCGCGTCTGCGCACAGGCGTGAGCAGCCCCCTGTTGTTGCAGGGTGAGTCATCTTGGGTGGGCTTGGCCATCGGTGGGGCCTATCTGGCCGTTTGGTGGGCCTTGGCGGTGGGCAGTGTGTCGGGCGTCTGGCCTTTTCCGCAGCTTTGGCCATCGCTGTGGACGGGTGATGCCTGGGCGCAAGTGATCGCCAGTGCCCCCACGGTATGGACCACCTTGGGTTTGGCGGCGGCCTCTGCCAGTGTGTGCCTGGCTTGGTCGGTGGCCTGGTTGGAGCTGACACCGCGCCGCTGGCAACAGGCTTTGCGCCCATGGTGGTTGCTGCCGCTGGTGTTGCCTTCGGTGCTGTGGGTGGTGGGCCTTTACAGCGTGGCGCTGCAGTGGCGGCTGGAGGGGCAGTGGCTGGGCCTGCTTTTGGCGCATGCGGTCATGGTGCTGCCGTATGTGCTGCTGGCCTTGGAGCCCGCCTATTTGGCGGTCGATCCGCGCCAATCGGCCGTGGTGGCCAGCTTGGGCCATGGGCGGTGGACGGATCTGTTGCGCATCAAATGGCCGCTGCTCAAACGCGCCATCGCCTCGGCCTGGGCGGTCGGTTTTGCGGTCAGTGTGGCGCAGTATTTGCCCACTTTGTATGTGGGCGCGGGGCGCTTTGCCACGGTGACCACCGAGGCCGTGACACTGGCGTCTGGCGCGCAGCGTTCGCTCATGAGCGCTTATGCCGCTTTGCAGATGCTCTTGCCCGTGTTGGCCTTTGCTTTGGCCGCTTACTTGGGCAGGCCACGCCAATTTGAGAAGATCGGGTCGATGAAAGACAACACATGAACGCGGGACTTCAGATCGACATCGAACGCTTGGGCACGGTGGCGCAGACCTTGATGCAAGACCTGCACCTGAACGTGCCCGCAGGCGAGATCCTCACGCTCATGGGGCCGAGTGGCTGCGGCAAAAGCTCGGTGCTGGCCGCCACGGCGGGCACGCTGGCCAGCGTCTCCGAAGGTTTGCAGCCTTTGCAGTTTGACGGCCGCGTGCAGCTGAACGGCCGTGACCTCACCACCTTGCCCACGCACCTGCGCGGTGTCGGCTTGGTGTTTCAGGATGCTTTGCTGTTTGCGCACATGACGGTCGCCGAAAACCTGCTGTTTGCCGTTTCCCGCACCTTGCCGCTTGCGCAGCGCCAGGTGCGTGTACAGCAAGCGCTGCAAGAAGCCGAGCTGAGCGGCATGGGCGAGCGTGATCCTTCTACCTTGTCGGGCGGGCAACGCGCCCGCGTAGCGCTCATGCGGGCGCTGCTGGCCGAGCCGCAAGCGCTGCTGCTGGATGAGCCGTTTTCCAAACTCGACGCCGCCTTGCGCGCCCAGCTGCGCCCGTGGGTGTTTGCGCATGTGCGCGAGCGGCGCATCCCGGTGGTGCTGGTCACACACGACGAACAAGACGTGGCAGACCCACAGCGCGTGGTGCACTTGCACGTCGCCGAAGAAAGCCCAACGCATGTTTGACCGCCACGCCCAAACCCTCTTGCGCCCCGCGCTCAACGCCGCCGCACGCGGCTTGGTGCGCGTTGGCATCAGCGCCGACGCGTTGACCTGGCTGGGCTTTGCCATCGGCATGGCCGCCGCCGTGGCCATTGCACTGCAAGCGTGGTGGTGGGGCTTGGCGCTGCTGCTGGCCTCGCGCTTGCTCGACGGCCTGGACGGCAGCGTGGCCCGCCTGACCCAGCCCACCGACGCGGGCGGGTTCCTGGACATCGCACTCGACTTCGTGTTTTACGCCGCCATCCCCCTGGCCTTTGCGGTGGCCAACCCCAGCGCCAATGCCCTACCCGCCGCAGCCCTGCTGGCCAGCTTCATCGGCACCGGCAGCAGCTTTTTGGCGTTTGCCGCATTGGCCGAAAAACGCGGCCTGACCGACACCGCCTTGCCGGGAAAAAGCTTTTACTTCTTAGGCGGCCTGACCGAGGCCACCGAGACCATAACCGTCTTCGCAGCGATGTGCATCTGGCCTGAACACTTTGCGGTGTTGGCTTATGGGTTTGCGGGGTTGTGTGTGGTGACGACGGGGATGCGGGTTGGTTGGGGGTATTTCAGGTTGGGATAATGTTGACCGAGGGGCTTCACTGCAGTGGCTTCGCCATCACTATGCTTTGATAGACCTTGCCCGGCCATTGCACGGAGCCGACATGTTTGTATCCAAGGCGGGTGTAAAGATCGACGAGATGCACGGCTGGTTTTGCAGTGTCTAGGGCAAGTTCACGATACCCCTGTTTTATGGCCCAAGCCTCGCACCTTTGGATCAGGGTTCTGCCAATACCCTGGCCCTGCATACTTGGTTCTACGGCGAACTGCCGAAGTGAGGAAACGTCAGGTCTTCGAAAATGGATGCACTCGCAATCGTCTTCTGGCGGTTTTGCCAGGACCGTTCCTACCAGACCCCCATCCCAATACGCGAGCAGGCAGTGGCCGCCCGAAATGCGCGCGCGGGTTGTGTCGATTGACTGATTGACTGCTGTGTAGTTCAAACCCATCGCCCCGAGTCGCGCATAGCCCCGGTGCAGCAGGTCTGTAAGCGCGCTGAGCGAGTCGTGGTCTTGAATATGGCGGATTAGAAGCATTTTTTAACTGTGAAGCTTACGTTCGAGCTGAGGTGACCTGCAAGGCAGGACGCCCTTTGCTGTCAGCGGCCAATGAGCTTGCGACCCCGCTGCCGTCCAAGGGTGGCCTGCCTCGCGGGGTCACCTCTAGAGCGAGGGGTTGGGCCTCATGCAGGCGACTGGCGGAAGAGGGCAAGCAGCTTCTCTCGGAGCGGGGGGTCACAGAAGTCCTCCATGTCCAGCATGTGAACGAGCGCATCGACTTGCTCATCACTCCGGTGGTCGTAGATGAGGAGACGCTCGACCTGGTGTTGGGGCAGATACTGGCGCAGATACTGGAAGGGATTGGCCGTCTTCGGGACGTGAGACAGCACGAGGTTCCAGTTGTACTTTTTCAGAAGGCCTTCGTAGATGCGCTTGTAGTCGAGGTACGGTCGCAGAACAGCGTGGAACTGATCAAGTACCGAGCCGTGGTGCCACGCGTAGAAGCTCTGTACATGTTTGCGATAGGTGGAGAACACATCGTACACATCGACTGTGTCAGAGGCGCGGGCGATGAAGTCCTTAGCTGACGCGGTCCACCCATCCCACATCAGTAGTTCAGCCTTTGAAACGCGGAAGCGCGTCTCCCGCGAGTGAACCTTTAAGTCGTGCTCAATGACCCAGTTGGTCTGAGCAATGCGCCAGTGGACGTTGTAATTGCGTAGGGATTTGAGGAAGTCATGTAGCCCCGGGGTCGAGAAGTCGGCCTTCAAGCGTTCGTCGTATCCCGATACAGGCGTCGCCCTCTGAAAGTGGCGCGCGTGATCAACAAGGGCCATGAGCGCGGAGGTGCAGTTGAACACCTTCCTCTTGACGGCTCGAGTATGTGTCTCGGCTTCGCTGCCGTGTGCCTCGTGCCAGAACGTTGGGTTCTTGCTTCTCTCGCCAAAGAGCGAGATCTCGTCAAGAAGCTCGGTGGTGCTCGCCTGAAAGATCCACACGCTGTCGTCGAGATCCTGAAGCGCACGCCAAAGCTTGCCACCGGGTGTTTCGGCAATGGACAACCGAACGTCTGAGTGACTCTTGAACAGAGCGGCCTCTAGCTGTGCGCGTGTCCAGGGCTGTGGAAGTGAACCTGCCCCTGTTTGACGTACCGCTTAGCCACTTCATTATGCGGCCTTCAATTGCTGTGCCGCGTCCCAGCGTTTTTCAAACTGCATCGGACTGACGTAGCCCAACGTGGAGTGCAACCGC
>JAKFXJ010000021.1 GCA_021731425.1 Limnohabitans sp.
GGGGCTGAAAAAACTGCAACTCGGGCAAGACCGCTTGCGGCGCGGCCATGTGCGCTTCCCAGCGGGCTTGCCAGGTGTTGCGACTTTTCAGGCGGCGAACCACGCCAAACTGCGCCCACTCTGTCCAGCCCACCCCTGCGCTGCGGCACCAAGCGCCCACTTCAAGGTCGCGCTCGTAGGTGAAGGCGTTGCCGGTTTCTTCGTGGGCCACCAATTCGGCAAAGGGCGCTTGTGCATGCAAGGCGGCCAGCACCTGCACGGCATCGCCTGTGCGCACTTGCAAACTTCCGCCCAGCAACCGCAATGCCTCGTGCAGTTCCAACAGGGATTCGCGCACGAATTCAAAGTGCTGCAAGGCCGCATCGGGCTGCCGCCACAACCCGGGCTCAACGATGTACAGGCACAGCACCGGCCCTTGGGCAGCGGCGTGCGCCAGTGCGGCATGGTCCTGCAGGCGCAGGTCGCGTTTGAACCAAATCACGCGGTAAGTCATGACCTGCCCTCGGGGCTTGGAACTGGCCCCAGTCCACCAGGCCCGATGCCATAACGCGCCGGGTCCACCGAGATGCAATCGAGCAAGGCCTGTGGCAAATCAGGCGCTTGCTGGCGCAGGTAGCGGCGCACAAAGTCGCCGCTGTGCCAAGGGGCGGTGGAGCCGCTCCAGACCGCCTGGTCCTGCACGCGCCAATTCCCGCCCTGAAAGCGCAAGACCACCAGGGCGGGCTTGAGGGTGTCAAAGTCAACTTCGGCCACGCCCCAGTCGCCCGATTGCAACAACTGCAACCACCGTGCGCTCAGGGAGTCGGGCAGGCTGTGCTGCTGAATCACGCTCACCACGGCATGGGCGGTGGGGCTGTCGGCGGGCCAAGTGGTGACGGGTGAGCAATCGCGGCGCACCAAGCGCATCTGCTCGGACGCCCAGCCGCGCAGGTCCCACCGCTGGCCGTTGATCTCCAGCAGCTGCCGACCGTCCAGCCGCACCCAGTCGACGTGGCTGTCGATCACCAACAAAGTGGTCAGTACCACGACGAAGGCGGCCACATGGCGTTTCATGCGGCTTGACCTTGCGTATTTTTGGATGCTATTTCAGCCATGATCCATGAATTTCCGGATATTTAGAAAATTAAAGGTTGTTTTGTGACTGCATGGTCATAGAATATCTCATCGTTAACGGAGAATGCCATGATCCAGAAGAAAACCGTCAAAGCCCTTGACATCGCTGTGTTCATCACTTCGCGTGCGGTGGTCAAGCCTGTGACCACCGAAGAGATCGCCCACGGCCTGAATTTGTCGTCTTCGTACACCGAATCCATCCTGAAAGAGCTTCGCGAGGCGGGTTTGATTCGTGCGCACCGCGGCCCGGGCGGCGGCTACCAGATCCGGGGCAATCCCGAAGACATCAGCTTGTGGGATGTGGTGCAGCACTTCGAAGAAGTGCACAGCTTTGACGCGCTCTACCCCGAAGGCGATCACCCCATGAAGGCGCTGGAGAGCGATATCCAGAGCAACATGCAATCTTTGTTGCAAGCGCAAACCCTGTCCGATGTGGCCGTGCCCTTCATGCCACGCGATGCCCGCGTCTCTTCCATGTTGGGTCAGTTCCGTCTCAAGCCCTTGCCGCCACCGGTTATGCCACGCGCACCGAACTCGGTGTTCCAGCTCAGCATGATGATGTGAGCCCCTCAGTGCGGGGCCCAAGCGAACTCGCGCAATTGCTCCAAAGTCACATAAGCCAAGGCTTTTTGGTGCGTGCACTCCAGCACTACATGCGGGGCCACCCCGGCCTGAAAGGCTTCGAGCCAGCGCAGCGCACACAGGCACCATCGGTCACCCGCCTTCAGGCCCGCAAAGCGATGCTCGGGTCTGGGCGTGACCAGATCGTTGCCCCGTGAGAGCGAAAAATCCAGAAAAGCCTGCGTGACTTTGGCGCAGATCACATGGGTGCCTGCGTCTTCATCGCTGGTGTTGCAGCAGCCGTCCCTGAAAAAACCCGTGAGCGGGTCGTAAGAGCAGGGGATCAATTCGCCACCGAGAACGTTCAAACCGGAGCGAGTCATGGGTGTCCAAGAGCAAGAGATGATGGGAGGCGTATTGTGTGTGCGTCACCGTCAGGGGCCTGTCACGCAGGCTAAAAGCTTCACAGGGTGCAGGGTCTTTCAATCCCGGGGCCCGACATGGCATTCGGTCCATCAGCCGTCAAACTGCGCGACAGGGCGCGGCACTGTGGGCCGTTAAGATGGCTCGACACACCGCCTGTCCATGAATTTCCCGCTCATCACCGACCCCTTTTTTTACGTGATTGCCGTACCGGCGGTGCTGCTGCTGGGTTTGAGTAAGAGCGGCTTTGGTGCAGGGTTCGGCTCATTGGCGGTGCCGATGATGGCTTTGGCCGTCACCGTGCCACAAGCTGCCGCGATTTTGATGCCCGTTTTGCTGGTGATGGACCTGCTGGGCATGGCAGCCTTTCGCAACGATGTGGACAAGCCCTTGCTGCGTTTCATGGTGCCTTTTGCCATGGTGGGCATAGTGCTCGGGGCTTTGTTGTTCAAACTGCTGGATGCCAAGCTGGTGGCGGCCATCGTTGGGGCGTTCACCTTGCTGTTTCTGGCGCAGCAAATGCTTTTTAAGCCCGACCCCCATGGCCCTCCGCCGCCGCGCTGGTTGGGTGGTTTGCTGCTCATCACTTCGGGTTTCACCAGTTTCATCGCACACGCGGGCGGCCCCCCGGTCAACGCTTATGTGATGCGCCTGAGGCTCAAGCCCATTCTGTTCACGGGCACGCTGGCGTATTTGTTTTTCTTCATCAACATGGCCAAGTGGCTGCCTTTCGCTTGGTTGGGCCTGCTCGATTGGCGCAACCTGGCCACCTCTTTGGTGCTGTTGCCGTTGGCTCCCATTGGGGTTTGGATGGGGGTGCGTTTGGCCCGCCGCATTCGGCCCGATTTGTTTTACCGCCTGATACGTTTGGGCATGTTCCTCACCGGGTGCAAGCTCTTGTGGGACGGTGTGCGCTGAATGAACTTTTGACACTTCAAGGAGACCTCTCATGAAAGCAGCCTGGTACAGCCGCAACGGCGAAGCCCAAGACGTGATGCAGGTGGGCGATTTGCCCACACCCAGCCCCCAGCCTGGTGAGGTGCTGGTGCGCCTGGCCACCTCGGGTGTGAACCCCTCCGACGTCAAGTCCCGTCGCGCCCGGCCCTTGTCAGACCCATTGATCGTGCCGCACAGCGACGGCGCGGGCGTTATCGAAGCCGTGGGCGAAGGCGTGCCTGTATCGCGCGTGGGTGAGCGGGTGTGGGTGTGGAACGGGCAGTGGCAGCGCCCCATGGGCACCTGCGCCCAGTTCATCGCCTTGCCCGCCGCGCAAGCTGTGGCCCTGCCTGCTGGCGTCGACTTCGCCGCCGGGGCCTGCATGGGCATTCCGGGCTTGACGGCCGTGCAGGCGGTCATCCTCGCCGAACGCTTGGGGGGTGATTTGCGCGGTCAAAACGTCTTGGTCACCGGGGCCTCATCGGCTGTGGGCCACTACATCACCCAAATGGTGACCCAGGCCGGGGGTCGGGTGATCGGCACTGTGGGCTCTGAGGGCAAAGCCGTGCACGCCCAAGCGGCAGGCATGCAAGACGCTGTTTTTTACAAAACCGAATCGGTGCCCCAGCGCGTCAAGGCGCTCACGCAAGGGCGCGGTGCGGATGTGATCATCGACATGGACTTCTCAACCACCGCGGGCTGGGCCTCGGAAGGCGCTTTGGCCCCGCATGGCCAGGTGGTGTGTTACGGCTCCAATGCGCTGGAAGTGCCCCTGCCGTTTCGGCCCTGGCTGTTCCAGTCGATGGGCGTGAAGTTCTTTTTGGTCTACGACCTGACGCCCGCTGACCGCCAGACGGCTGTGGCGCGTTTGTCGGGCATGCTGGCCGCTGGGCAGTTGCAGCACAGCATTGGGGCACGCTACCCGCTGGACCAAGTGGCACAGGCTCACCGCACGGTGGAAGCGGGGCAGACCGTGGGAAATGTGGTGATCGAGCTCTGAGCTGGCAACGGCGCCGTTGCGGTTGGACAGGCTGCGGTGGCGTACTTTGTACGGCCTGCAGGCTGGGCCGGAAACCCCGGCGGCAAAGACCGCGAGGTCGACCACCGGTTTGACGTTATGCTTGATGGGCTTGTGTGACTCCTTGTTTTGTTTTTTGATCGTTCATGGCTGCATCTCCCAAATCGCTCTCTGGCCTGGCCCCTTTTTTCAAGCCCTACCGTGTGGCCTTGGGTGTGGCGGCCTTGTTCCTTTTGCTGGCCGCGGGCACCACGCTGGCTTTCCCGTGGGTCTTGCGCCAGCTGATTGACCAAGGCCTGGCCAGTGGCGCACCGGCCGATCAGTTGTCGGGCAACTTCTTGCAGTTGTTTGGTGTCGCGGCGGCTTTGGCGGTGTTTTCTGCGGGGCGCTACTACACCGTGAGCTGGCTGGGTGAGCGCATCACCGCCGACCTGCGCAATGCGGTGTACGGCCATGTGTTGCAACAAAGCCCGGCCTTTTTTGAAACCACGCAGTCGGGCGAAGTGCTCTCGCGCCTCACCAACGACACCACCTTGGTTCAGACCGTGGTGGGCTCGTCGTTTTCGATGGGCCTGCGCAATCTGGTTATGGGCTCTGGTGCGCTCATCATGCTGGTGTGGACCAATCCCGTGCTGATGCTGCAGGTGGTGGCGGTGCTGGTGGCGGTGATTTTTCCAAGCGTCTATTTGGGCCGCCGCGTGCGCCGCCTCTCTCGCACCAACCAGGACCGCGTGGCCGATTCGAGCGCGATCGCCTCGGAGGTGCTCAACGCCATCAGCGTGGTGCAAAGCTACACCGCCGAGGGCCGCGAAACCCGGCGTTTCATCGATTCCACCTTGCGAGCTTTGAGTTCGGCGTTGGGCCGCATCCGCGCCCGCGCGGTGTTGGTGGGTTTCATCATCATGGCGTCGAGTGCGGTCTTGCTTTGGGGTCTGTACATGGGCACGCTGGCCGTGCGGGCGGGCACCAGCACAGCGGGGCAGTTGGGTGAGACGGTGTTTTATGTGATCTTGCTGGCCAGTGCCTTCGCGGTGCTGGGTGAGGTGTATGGCGACTTGCTGCGTGCAGCCGGTGCCACCGAGCGGCTGATGGAGTTGCTGCACACCGAGTCCAACCTCAAGATCTCGGCCCAACCGCAGCAAGCACCCTGGCCGACTGGCGGCTCTTCATTGCAGCTGGAGTCGGTGCGCTTTCATTACCCCTCGCGCCCCGACACTTGGGCGCTGGACCAGCTCACGGGCCAGATCCACCCCGGCCAGACCGTGGCCGTGGTGGGACCGAGTGGTGCAGGCAAAACCACCTTGTTCGATTTGCTCATGCGCTTTCACGATCCTCAATCGGGCCGCATCGTGCTAGATAGTGTGCCGATTGAGCAGATGGACCTGCACGCCCTGCGCGAGCGCATGGCCATCGTGCCGCAGGAGCCTGTGATTTTCTCGGGCACCGTGATCGAAAACATCCGTTATGGCCGACCTGACGCCAGCCTGGAGGACGTCCACGCTGCCGCCGAGGCGGCTTATGCCCAAGAGTTCATCAGCGAGCTGCCCGAAGGTTATGACACCTATCTGGGCGACCGGGGTGTGCGTTTGTCGGGCGGTCAGCGCCAACGCATCGCCATCGCCCGTGCCATCTTGAAAAATGCCCCGCTGCTGCTTTTGGACGAGGCGACCAGTGCGCTCGATGCACAGAGTGAAAAAATGGTTCAGGCCGCGCTGGACAAAGCCATGGTGGGCCGCACCACGCTGGTCATTGCCCACCGTCTGGCCACGGTGCAACGCGCCGATGTGATTTGGGTGCTGGAGCGCGGACGCTTGATGGAGCAGGGCACCCACGCCGAGCTGCAAGCCAAAGGCGGGCTGTATGCCAGCCTGGCGGCGCTGCAGTTCAACAACGCCTCAGGCCACTGACGTCGGCTGGGGCACGCGCCCCAAAACCCTCTGCCGCACGCGCGTGACTCACGACTTCAGGTCTGTTTTGTCTGTCGCTGGCTCGGCAGCCGCTTCCTGATCCACCGTCTCTTG
This sequence comes from Limnohabitans sp., assembly GCA_021731425.1. GTDB lineage: Bacteria > Pseudomonadota > Gammaproteobacteria > Burkholderiales > Burkholderiaceae_C > Limnohabitans_A. The sequence continues at coordinate 6,073 of JAKFXJ010000021.1, forward strand.
CGCCGCCTTTTCGCGTGCCCGCTGCTGGCGGGTTTGTTCCTGCGCCTTGCGCACATCGTGCATTTGCCAAAAGGCAAATACAAACACCAGACCAAAAATCCCCAGTTCCAACCAAATGCCCATGGCTTCACCTCCCGCGTGTTGCTGTGTCAATAAAGATTGACAGTATTGATTATCGGGTTATATTGACACTCATGCCTGTCAGTCCATGTTGACAGGTCTTCCCTTCCGGAGGTCCCATGAGTCTGTTGACACGCGCCGAACACGCTTTGAGCTCCCATTTTGAGCAAGCCGCCGGTGTGGGTGCGCCCTCCCGGCTGGTGGCGGCCATGCGGCATGCGGTATTTTCGGGCGGCGCCCGCATCCGCCCGCAACTGTGCATGGCGGTGGCCACCGCCTGTGGTGATGACGCGCCTGAGTTGACCAATGCGGCTGCTGTGGCTTTGGAGTTGATGCATTGCGCCTCCTTGGTGCACGACGACATGCCTGCCTTTGACAATGCCGATACCCGGCGCGGCCGCCCCACGGTGCACAAGGCCTTCAGCGAACCGCTGGCGCTGCTGGCCGGTGACGGCCTGATTGTCATGGCCTACCGCGTTTTGTTGCAAGCGGGCGCACAGCGGCCTGATCGCCTGATCGCGCTGATGGACAACATGACCACCGGCGTGGGCCTGCCCAACGGCATCGTGGCCGGGCAAGCCTGGGAGTGCGAGACCGGCGCCGATCTGGGTCAATACCAACGTGCCAAAACAGGCGCTTTGTTCGTTTCGGCCACTTGCGCGGGTGCGCTTAGCTGCGGCTACGAGCCCGAACCATGGGCCCCTTTGGGGGCTTATTTGGGCGAGGCCTACCAAGTGGCGGACGACATCCGTGACGTGATCGCCGACGCCGCCACCTTGGGTAAACCTGCAGGGCAGGACGCATTACACGCCCGCCCCAGCTCGGCCCAGGTGCTGGGCCTTGATGGGGCTATTGCCCACTTTGACCACCTGATCGATCAGGCTGCCTCGTCGATCCCGGCTTGCTCGTGCCGCGACATGTTGCGCCAGCTGGTGCAGCTCGAAGCCGAACGCCTGGTGCCCAAGGCCCTGTGCGAAGGCTATTTCAAGACGCACCCGGCCGTCGCCCCGGCCCGCATCGGTGCCGCGCACTGAACGCCCCAGCTGCCAGACGCGAAGGAAGCCGCATGTCACAACCCCTGGATATGGCCGCCTTGCAGGCCCACACAGCCCCCACTTTCAAGGACGCTTGGCAGGCCCGCCTTGAGCGCTGGTACGCACACCCTGGCCTGTACCGCTGGTCATTGGGCAACCCGCTCACGCGCTGGCTCACGCGCCGCCGCACCCGCCAGTTGTTTGATTTGATGGCTGGTTTTGTGCACAGCCAGGTGTTACTGGGCTGCGTGCGCCTGGATCTGTTTCGTGCCTTGCACCAAGCGCCTGCCAGCTTGACCGATTTGGCCCGCCGTACCGGCTTGGCCCCGGCGGTTTTGCAGCGATTGCTGCTCTCGGCCGTGGCGCTGGGTCTTTTGGAGCACCGCAGCCAAGGCCGTTTTGGTCTGGGTCCGCTGGGTGTGCCGCTGGCGCAGCACGAGGGCATTGCCCAAATGATCGAGCACAACCACCTGCTCTACCAAGACATGCAGGACCCGGTGCAGTTCTTGAACAACGCCTGGAGCGGCGGCATGGCCGAGTACTGGCCCTATGCCCACGAAAAACCCCCTGCGGCCATGCCAGTTGAGCAGGTCGACAAGTTCACCCGCTATTCGCAGCTCATGGCCGCTTCACAAGGCTTTGTGGTGCAGGAGATTTTGTCGTCCTACTTTTTTGACGAACACCGCTGTGTGCTGGATGTCGGCGCAGGCAAGGGCCGCTTTGTGAGTGAGCTGGCCGCGCATGCGCCGCACCTGCAGTTCAAGATGTTTGATCTGCCCCCTGTGTTGGCGCTGGCCCGCGAAGGTCTGCATGCCAAGGGTTTGACCGAGCGCGTGAGCCTGCACCCCGGCAGCTTTCTGGATGACCCCTTGCCCGAAGGGGCGGACCTGATCACTCTGGTGCGTGTGGCGCATGACCACCCCGATGCGGTGGTGAAGCAGATTTTGCAAAAAGCCCATGCCGCTTTGCCTGTGGGCGGCGTCATGTTGCTGGCCGAACCCATGGCCCAGCCCGACGAAGAGGCTGGGCAGCCCGAGGCTTCGGTCGATGCTTATTTCCACTTTTACCTCTTGGCCATGGGGGCAGGGCGTCTGCGCACCCCCCAAGAGCTGCAAACCATGATGGAAGAGGCCGGATTCACCCACGTGGAGCTGGTGCCGAACGCCATGCCCATCCATGCTCGCATCCTTGTGGGGCGTAAATCTCAGTGTTTACCCTTATTTTCCGGAAAAAGTGTCAATTAGCTTTGACATGTTTTGATGTAAAGCAAAGAATACAAGCATGAAATCCCAAGCCGTTGTCTTCAACAGCCCCAGGCACCTGTCCCTGCAGGCCCTGGACTTGCCCGAATTGCAGGCCGGTCAGCTGGATGTGGCCGTGGAGTTCAGCGGCATCAGCACCGGCACTGAGCGCATGCTTTGGGACGGCAGCATGCCGCCTTTCCCGGGCATGGGCTACCCGCTGGTGCCCGGTTACGAGACGGTGGGCCGTGTGGTCCGTGCCGCCTCAGACACCGGCATGCAAGCCGGTCAGCGCGTGTTTGTGCCGGGGGCCAATTGCTTCACCGGTGTTAAAAGCCTGTTTGGCGGTGCCGCATCGCGTTTGGTGGTGACCGAGCAAAAAGTCGTGCCCGTGGCCGAGCACCTGGGCGCGCAATCGGTGCTGCTGGCGCTGGCCGCCACGGCTTACCACGCCGTTTCGGGTGGTGGACAGCAAGACCCGTTTGAAGCCCCCGAACTTATTGTGGGACACGGTGTCATGGGCCGTCTGCTGGCCCGTTTGACCGTGGCCGCTGGCATGCCCGCACCCACCGTGTGGGAGACCCAAGCCGAGCGCTCTGCCGGGGCCGAAGGTTACACCGTGGTGCAGCCGCAAGACGACCCACGGCGCGACTACCGCACCATTTACGACGTGAGTGGCGACGGCAGCCTGCTCAACGGCCTGATCCAGCGCCTGCGCCCCGGTGGCGAGTTGGTGTTGGCGGGTTTCTACAAACAAGACCTCTCTTTTGCTTACGCCCCGGCTTTCATGCGCGAAGCGCGCATGCGCATCGCCGCCGAGTGGAAGCGCCCGGACCTGTTGGCCGTCAACGAGTTGGTGAACACCGGCCGCTTGTCGCTCGACGGATTGATCACCCATACCCAGCCATCGACGCAAGCTGGTTCTGCCTACGAGACAGCCTTCGGAGATGCGAGCTGTCTCAAGATGATCCTTGATTGGAGTGCCACAGCATGAACACAGATACCACCACCACACAGCCCATCAAATTTGTCGAAGTGCTTCGCCGCGAGGCCGACGTCGAACCCGACGCCGTGAGCACCTCCGAGGTGACCAAAGAGACACAAATCATTGCCATTTATGGCAAAGGCGGGATTGGCAAAAGCTTCACGCTGGCCAACCTGTCTTACATGATGGCGCAGCAGGGCAAAAAAGTGCTGCTGATCGGCTGTGACCCCAAGAGCGACACCACCAGTTTGCTGTTCGGCGGCAAGGCTTGCCCCACCATCATCGAGACCTCATCGCGCCTCAAACTCTCCGGCCAAGCAGTGAGCATTGGCGACGTGTGTTTCAAGCGCGATGGCGTGTTCGCCATGGAGTTGGGTGGCCCCGAGGTCGGTCGCGGCTGCGGCGGTCGCGGCATCATCCACGGTTTTGAAACCCTCGAAAAACTCGGTTTCCACGACTGGGGTTTTGACTACGTGCTGCTCGACTTTTTGGGTGACGTGGTCTGCGGCGGCTTTGGCCTGCCCATTGCCCGCGACATGTGTCAAAAAGTCATTGTCGTGGCCAGCAATGACTTGCAGTCGCTGTATGTGGCCAACAACGTCTGCAGCGCGGTGGAGTACTTCCGCAAGCTCGGCGGCAACGTGGGCGTGGCCGGCATGGTCATCAACAAAGACGACGGCACGGGCGAAGCCCAGAGCTTTGCGGCCAATGCGGGCATCCCGGTGCTGGCGGCTATTCCAGCCAACGAAGACATCCGCCGCAAAAGCGCCAGCTACGAAATCATTGGTCGCCCCGACGGCGAGTGGGGCCCGCTCTTTGCCGAGTTGGCCAAGAACGTGGCCGAAGCCCCGCCCATGCGTCCGAAGCCTCAAACCCAAGACCAGTTGCTGGGCTTGTTCAGCGCCGACGTGGTCGGTCGCAACGTGGTGCTCGAGCCCGCCACCGTGTTCGACATGGTCGGCAAGCACGAAGACATCAAGCCTTCGCTGGAAGTCGTCTACGACGCGGCCTGATTCGCGCAGACACACCCACAGGACACGGCCATGACACGCACCATTCCGATTCACCCCAGTACCGATGCCCCCAACCCTGCAGGGCTGCAAGGCGACGGCATGGGTTGCCACGCCGGGACCGAAGCCATGGTGGCTGCTGCCAAGCAAGCTGGAAAGTCAGAGGTGCTTGAGCAGTTCGCTCGTGACTACCCGCGCCAACCCGATGCCGGTCCACACGACCAGCCGCAAAGCATGTGCCCGGCCTTTGGCTCGCTGCGTGTGGGTTTGCGCATGAAACGCACAGCGACCATCTTGTCGGGTTCGGCCTGCTGTGTGTACGGCCTCACGTTCACCTCGCATTTTTACGGCGCCCGCCGCAGCGTGGGCTATGTGCCCTTCAACTCCGAGTCGCTGGTCACCGGCAAACTGTTTGAAGACATCCGCGAAGCGGTGCATGCCGAAGCTGACCCGAGTCAGGTCGACACCGTCATCATCATCAACCTGTGTGTGCCCACCGCCAGTGGTGTGCCGCTGCAGTTGCTGCCCAAAGAGATCAACGGCGTGCGCATCATCGGCATCGACGTGCCCGGATTTGGTGTCCCCACGCATGCCGAAGCCAAGGACGTGCTGGCCGGGGCGATGCTGAAATACGCCCGCGAAGAAATCATGAGCGGCCCGGTGGCCGCCCCCCGCGCAGGTCGTGGCGACAAGCCCACGGTGGCATTGCTGGGTGAGATGTTCCCGGCCGATCCGGTCATCATCGGCCAAATGCTCGCCCCCATGGGCCTGGCCGCTGGCCCGGTGGTGCCCACCCGCGAGTGGCGCGAGTTGTATGCCGCGCTCGACTGCTCGGTGGCCGCCGCCATCCACCCCTTTTACACCGCCAGCGTGCGCGAATTCAAAGCCGCAGGTCGCCCTGTGGTGGGCTCGGCTCCAGTGGGTCTCGAAGGCACACAAGACTGGTTGCAAAACATTGGTCAAGCTGCAGGCATTGCGCAGGCGCAGATCGATGTGGCGCGCAACCAGGCTCTGACACAAATGCGTGGCCTCTTGATGCAAAAACCGATCAACGGTCGCATCACTCTGAGTGGTTACGAAGGCTCCGAGTTGTTAGTGGGCCGTCTGCTTGTTGAATGTGGCGCCGATCTGCGCTACGTGGGCTCGGCCTGTCCCGCCACCGAGTGGAACGCACAAGACATCGCCTGGCTACAAGCCAAGGGTGTGCAGGTGCAAATGCGTGCCTCGCTGGAGCAAGACCTGAACGCCATGTACGAGTACCGGCCGCAGCTGGCCATTGGCACCACCCCGGTGGTGCAGATCGCCAAGCAAAACAGCGTGCCGTCTTTGTACTTCACCAACTTGATTTCGGCTCGTCCTTTGATGGGTGTGGCGGGTGCTGGGTCTCTGGTGCAAGTGGTGCAAGCGGCCATGGGCAACCAAGCCCGCTTTGACGCCATGAAGGATTTCTTTGGTGATGTGGGTGCAGGCCACGCCGCAGGCGTGTGGGAATCGGTGCCCAAAGACCGGCCCGAGTTCAAGGCTGAGACCCGTCGCCAGATTGAAAAACTCTTGAAAAAGCGCAAAGCCGAGGAGATGGGTTCATGAACCAAGTGTCCCCACCCCCCAGCACCGTGGCCAAGCCCAAGTTGCCCCTCATCCTCGACCACGACCGCGCAGGCGGTTACTGGGGCGCGGTGTATGTGTTCACCGCCATCAAGGGTTTGCAGGTCGTGATCGACGGCCCGGTCGGCTGCGAAAACCTGCCGGTGACCTCGGTGCTGCATTACACCGATGCGCTGCCTCCGCACGAGTTGCCCATTGTGGTGACGGGTCTGGCCGAAGAGCAGCTGGGTCGCGAAGGCACCGAAGGTGCGATGAAACGGGCGCATGCCACGCTCGACCCTGAATTGCCCGCCGTGGTGGTGACCGGCTCGATCGCCGAGATGATCGGTGGTGGTGTCACGCCCGAAGGCACCAACATTGCACGTTTTTTGCCACGGACCATTGACGAAGACCAATGGCAATGTGCCAACCGCGCCATGTATTGGCTCTGGAGTGAGTACGGGCTGCGCAAAGTGCCTGCCCGCAAACCTTTCGAAGAACGCCCTGTGGGCGAAAAGCCCCGCGTCAACATCATTGGCCCCTGCTACGGCACCTTCAACAGCCCCAGCGATTTGGCCGAAATCCGCCGCTTGGTGCAAGGCATCGGCGCCGACGTCAACATGGTCTTCCCGTTGACCAGTCACTTGGCCGATGTGTCGCGCCTGGTCGAAGCCGATGTGAACATCTGCATGTACCGCGAGTTTGGCCGCATGCTCTGCGAGGCGCTGGAGCGCCCCTATTTGCAAGCGCCCATTGGCCTGCACAGCACCACCAACTTCTTGCGCAAATTGGGCGAGTTGCTGCACCTGGACCCTGAGCCCTTCATTGAGCGTGAAAAGCACACCACTTTGAAGCCCATGTGGGACCTGTGGCGCTCGGTCACCCAAGACTTTTTTGCCACCGCCAGTTTTGCCGTGGTGGCGGGTGAGACCTATTCGCGGGGCCTCAAAAACTTCCTCGAAAACGAAATGGGCTTGCCCTGCCGCTTCAGTGTGTCACGCACCGCGGGCAACAAGACCGACAACGCCGCTGTGCGCGAACTGGTCAAAACGCAAACACCACTCATCATGTTTGGCAGCTACAACGAGCGCATGTACCTGAGTGAAATCTCAGGCGGCAGCCCCATGCGTGCGGCCTTCATTCCTGCGTCCTTCCCTGGCGCCATCATCCGCCGCCATACCGGCACGCCCTTCATGGGCTACAGCGGTGCGAGTTATCTGATCCAAGAGGTGTGTAACGCGCTGTTTGATGCGCTGTTCCACATCCTGCCCTTGGGCACGGAAATGGACAAAGTCGAAGCCACCCAAGCGCGTGGTGTGGTCGCTCCCAACGCGAGCTGGCAAGACCAGGCCCAGCAACGCCTGCGCGATGTGGTGCAAAGCCAGCCGGTGCTGGTGCAAATTTCAGCGGCTAAGCGCTTGCGCGACCAGGCCGAACAACTCTCGCAGGCCCAAGGCCACAGCGAGGTGACCGAAGCCCATGTGAACGCGGCCAGCCGCGAACTGGGTCTGGGGATTGCGGCATGAACCACGCCCCCAACAACACACCAGCCAGTGCCGCCGCGTGCGGTATGGCTAATCCGATGTCGTGGCCTTTGGCTGCGGATGCCCATCTGCGCGGGCTGTGCGCAACCCGGGTCGCAAGGCCTCGTTAACAGGAGCAAAACATGTCCACCAAGACATCAATTTCCGGACTCACCGATGAGGAAGCCCAGGAGTTCCACCACTACTGGATGCAGGGCACCGTGGGCTTCACAGCAGTTGCTGTGTTGGCACACATCCTGGTCTGGGCGTGGCGTCCCTGGTTCTGATTCAGAGCCTGATTTTTTAACCATAGATTGACGGAGTCACTGTCATGCCCAACACAACTCACCTCAACGAGGCCCATTCGCGTGCGGATGAGTCTCCCGCTTACTGGTCCATTTTCCTCATCGGATTCGGATGTCTGTTTGTGGTCGTCGTACTGGCCAAACTGGTCGGCGTTCACTGGCGGGATCTGCTGCCTGGTGCAGAAGATGCCAAGAGCATGAGTCAGGGTGTGAAAGCTGCTGTGTACACCTTCATGTCCCACATCATTTAGGAGATTCACCATGTGGAGAATTTGGCGACTTTACGACCCTTTGCGTGCCATGGTGCTGCAGGGTATTTTCTTGTTTGGCCTGGCCGCGATGATTCACCTCATCTTGCTCAGCACCAACAAATTCAACTGGCTCGACGGCGCGAAAAAGCCCGTAGCAGCATCGGCGCAAAACTCGCCGCTGCCGACTTCGGTGGCTTCGCTCCCAGCGCCCAAGTCTTGATCCAGGACTTGCCGTCCAGGTGCTGACATTGAAATCCATTCAATGCAGCACCTGTTCATCCACTGAAAGCAGGAGGACCCAACCATGGCCATGCTGAATTTTGAGAAAAAGTACCGTGTTCGCGGTGGTACCCTGCTGGGTGGTGATTTGTTCGACTTTTGGGTCGGCCCGTTTTACGTCGGTTTTTTCGGCGTCACAACCCTTTTCTTTTCGTTCCTAGGTACTGCCCTCATCTTGTGGGGCGCCTCACAAGGCCCAACCTGGAACATTTGGCAGATCAGCATCGCACCGCCTGATCTGTCGTATGGCTTGCGCTTTGCGCCCCTGATGGAAGGCGGCCTGTGGCAGCTCATCACGGTGTGTGCCATCGGCGCCTTTGGCTCGTGGATGATGCGCGAGGTCGAAATCTGCCGCAAGCTGGGCATGGGCTTTCATGTGCCTGTGGCCTTTGGTGTGGCCATCTCGGCTTATGTCACTTTGGTGGTGGTGCGGCCGGTGCTCATGGGCGCTTGGGGCCATGGCTTTCCGTACGGCATCTACAGCCACCTGGACTGGGTCTCCAACGTGGGCTACCAGTACCTGCACTTTCACTACAACCCGGCGCACATGATCGCCGTGAGTTTCTTCTTTGCCAGCGTGTTTGCTCTGTCGCTGCACGGCGGTCTGGTCCTTTCCTCCACCAACCCTACACCGGGCACCGTCGTCAAGACACCCGAGCACGAAGACACCTTCTTCCGCGACTTCATCGGTTATTCGGTGGGCACATTGGGTATCCACCGAGTCGGCCTGTTCCTGGCATTGGCGGCAGTCTTGTTCAGTGCGCTGTGCATTGTGCTCAGCGGCCCCTTCTGGAGCCGTGGCTGGCCCGAGTGGTGGAGCTGGTGGCTGAACCTGCCGATCTGGTCCCAGTGGCCTGTGTGAGTCGGATGACAAAACCCGTCCGAATCTAAAGAATAGAGGAGTACCTTCAATGGCCGATTATCAAAACCTGTTCACCACGGTGCAAGCCGTGGGTCCAGTCCACCACGGGGTGGAGCTGGGTCACGGCAACAGTCCGCGCACGGGACAACCTGTGATCAGTTACTGGCTCGGCAAGCTGGGCAATGCCCAGCTGGGTCCGATTTACCTGGGAGGGCTGGGTTTGGCCTCGCTGGTGTGTGGTTTGATCGCCTTCACCTTGATCGGCATGAACATGCTGGCCTCGGTCAACTACGACCCGATCCAATTTGTGCGCCAGTTGTTTTGGTTATCGCTGGAGCCGCCACCCCCAAGTTACGGCTTGAGTTTGCCGCCGCTCAACCAAGGCGGCTGGTTCCTCATCGTCGGACTGTTCCTCACCGCGTCCATCATGTTCTGGTGGGCCCGTACTTACCGTCGCGCGGTTGAGCTGGGCATGGGTTTACACATCGCTTGGGCTTTTGCAGCAGCGATTTGGTTGTTCTTGGTGCTGGGCTTGTTCCGCCCCATCTTGATGGGTTCTTGGGGTGAGGCTGTGCCTTACGGCATCTTCTCCCACCTGGACTGGACAGCGGCCTTCTCGCTGCGCTACGGCAACCTGTTCTACAACCCGTTCCACGCGCTGTCTATTGTGTTCCTCTATGGCTCGGCCCTGCTGTTTGCCATGCACGGTGCCACCATTTTGGCTGTGACCCGTTACGGCGGTGAGCGCGAGATCGAGCAGATCACCGATCGCGGTACAGCCTCTGAACGTGCGGCCTTGTTCTGGCGCTGGACCATGGGTTTCAACGCGACCATGGAATCGATTCACCGTTGGGCCTGGTGGTTCGCCGTCCTGTGCCCCATCACGGGCGGTATCGGCATCTTGCTGACCGGCACCGTGGTCGACAACTGGTACCTGTGGGCCATCAAGCATGGCGTGGCGCCACCGTACCCCGAAATTTTTCCAGCGATGGCTGACCCCACGCTGAGCACAGGAGTCAAGCCATGAACCCGAACACCACTCAATCCCATTGGATGGGCCGCATGGCCAAAGGCTTGGGCCTGGCACTGGTCGGCCTGGTGCTGGCCGGTTGCGAGCGCCCGATTCCCGAATCGGTGCAAAGCGGCTACCGGGGCACCGGCATGGCGCAGGTCTACAACGCGCGTTTGCTCGAAGTTAAAACCGAAAAGAACCAGCCGCCTGTGGCCATTCCATCGGCCGGTTCTGACGGGCCCAAGGCCTCGCAGGTCTACAAGAACGTCAAAGTCCTGGGTGACCTGAGCGTGGGTGATTTCAACCGCCTGATGGTCTCCATGACCAGTTGGGTGGCGCCCAACGAGGGCTGCGCTTATTGCCATGCCTTGCCCAACTTTGAAGACGACAGCAAATACACCAAGGTGGTGGCACGGCGCATGGTCGAGATGACCCAGCACATCAACGCCGACTGGCAGCCGCACGTCGCCCAGACCGGGGTGACCTGCTACACCTGTCACCGTGGCGAGCCCGTGCCCAGCGCCATCTGGTTCAAGTCCAACCCGCAGCCTTATGGCTCGAACTTCATGGGCGACAAGGCCGGACAAAACGAGCCTTCGCCCGTGGTCAATTTGTCATCTCTGCCCAACGATCCCTTCACCCCGTTTTTGCTGGACAAGCAAAACATCCGTGTGAATGGCCCCACGGCGCTGCCCTCGGGCAACCGCCAGTCGATCAAGCAAGCCGAGTGGACCTATGGTCTGATGACGCACATGTCCACCTCGCTGGGTGTGAATTGCACCTACTGCCACAACACGCAGTCTTTCCAGAACTGGGAAAACAGCCCACCACAACGCGTGACCGCCTGGCATGGCATCCGCATGGCGCGGGACCTGAACTTGACCTTCATGGAGCCCTTGACCGAAGTCTTCCCGGCGCACCGCAAGGGCCCCATGGGTGACGTGGCCAAGCTCAATTGCGCCACTTGCCACCAAGGGGCCTACAAGCCGCTGAACGGCGCACCCATGGCCAAGGATTTCCCCGAGTTGCTCAAACCTGCTTTGGCTGCGTCCAAAGTGGCGGCCAAGTAGTTCTCCCCGCCTTGACTTGATGACCGGACCCCGTCATGGAAGCCCTTACCCCCCTTCATGACCCGCTGTCCGGCGTGGTGGTGGTGTTGCTGGCCGATTTTTTGCGGCAGCATCAGGGCTGGGGTTGGTTGCGTCTGGTGGCCGGGGCCACGCCCTACAAGGACGTGCCCGGCCTGACCATGGTCAAGGTCATGGGCAGTGGCCATGGCGGCGGTTTCAGCTTGCGCCCCAGTGCCACGCATCAGGGCCTGATCTGCACTTTCAGCCACCTTGATCTGGCCCTCAAGTTTTTGGACAGCCCGGCTGTGCAGGCCTACCGCAGCCGAGCCCGTGAGTGCTGGACGGGCGTGTTGTCCGTGCAATCGGCCCGGGGCCATTGGGACAAACAAGCCTGGCAAGCGAGCAGCGCACAAGCGCTGGGCATGCCTGGCGAGAAGCAAGACAAGAGCGAGCAGGGTGATTCAGGCCAGAGCTTGGACGGCCAGCCGCACAGCGGTCCCTTTGCCGTGCTCACCCGCGCTAGCATCGTGCCCACCAAGGCCATGGCTTTTTGGCGTTATGCCCCGGCCGCACAAGCCGACCTGGGGCAAGCCCCCGGTTGCCTGTTGGCCATGGGCCTGGGCGAAGCTCCTTTGGTGCGCCAATGCACTTTCAGCCTGTGGCAGGACACGGCCGCCATGCTGCAGTACGCCCGTCAGGGCGCCCACCAGGTGGCCAGTGCCGCTGCTTACAAGCACCAGTTTTTTTCTGAATCGCTTTTTGTGCGCATGCAGGTGCTGCAGATGGCCGGTGTCTGGCAAGGCCGCAGTTTCGATGCGCCCGCCAAGGCCGTTCAGAGCACCTCCCCAGCCGATGTGGCGCTGGCCGGCAGCCGCCTGGCCGGTGTCCCCAGCCTGGAGGTCAGCCATGTCTGAGCACCGCGTTGTCATCGTCGGCGCGGGCATGGGCGGCTTGTGCAGCGCCATCGCGCTCGCGCACCAAGGGCTCGATGTCACCGTGGTCGAAGCCTCGGGTGCACCCGGTGGCAAGGTGCACAGCCGCGAGGTGAACGGCGCACACATCGACAGTGGCCCCACCGTGTTCACCATGCGCTGGGTGTTCGACGACTTGCTGCGCAGCGTGGGCACCAGCGTGGAGGCCGAGATGCGCATCACGCCGCTGCAGGTGCTCGCCCGCCACTTCTGGCCCGATGGCAGTCAGCTTGATTTGTCCGCCGATGCTCAGACCAGCGAAGCCGCCATTGCCGCCTGGGCGGGTGGGGACGAAGCCAGGCGCTTTCGAGATTTTTGCAAGACCACGCGCCAGCTCTACGCCACGCTCGAAGGCCCCATGATTCGCGCCCAGCGCCCCAGCATGGGCGGCTTCATGGGCGATTTGGGCTTCAAAGGCTTGGGTGTCTTGGCCCAACTCGGCCCCATGCGCAGCCTGTGGCAACAACTGGGCCACCAATTCACCGACCCGCGTTTGCGCCAGTTGTTTGCGCGCTACGCCACCTACTGCGGCTCCTCGCCTTGGCAGTCGCCCGCCACGCTCATGTTGATCGCCCAGGTCGAGATGGACGGGGTCTGGTCGGTCGAAGGCGGCATGGTCGGCATGGCCCAAGCACTGGCCCGAGTGGCCCGCCGCCGTGGCGCGGTGTTCCGCTACCACAGCAGCTGCCAGCGCATTGAGCAGCGCCAAGGCCGCGTCTGCGGTGTGCACCTGCAGTCGGGTGAATTTTTACCAGCCGACCGCGTTATTTTTAATGGCGATGCCGCCGCTTTGCGCCAAGGCTTGTTGGGCGACGACGTGCGCCGTTCTGTGCCAACAGACGCACCGCCACGCTCCTTGTCGGCCTTGACCTGGTCCTTGAATACACCTGCCGAAGGCGTGGCGCTGGACCGGCACAACGTGTTTTTCCAGAGCACCTACGCCAGCGAGTTCGAAGACATCTTTGAGCGCCAGCGCTTGCCCGAGCAGCCCACGGTCTATGTCTGTGCACAAGACCGACCCGCTGCGTTGCCGTACGGCCAAGCCGAGCGCCTGTTTTGTTTGGTCAACGCCCCCGCCTGCGGTGATGGCAGCGCAATCACCGAGGAGGCTTTAGAACAATGCCAAACGCACACCTTTCAGCACCTGCGTCAGCTGGGCCTGCATCTGCAACCCACGGTGAGCAACAGCCTGCGAACGACGCCGCAGGATTTTCATCGGCGCTTTCCGGCCAGCGGGGGAGCCCTGTACGGGCAGGCGACGCACGGCTGGACCAGCATCTTCAGCCGACCTGGCTCCACCACACCCCTGCAGGGCCTGTATCTGGCGGGGGGCAGCGTGCACCCGGGACCGGGCGTGCCGATGGCGGCCTTGTCCGGGCAGCGGGCGGCCGAGGCGCTGATGGCGAGCCTCGCTTCGACCAGCACGTTCCCGACGGGGGCTACCTTTGGTGGTATGTCGACGCCATGAGTGACGACGGTCAACACGGCATCACCCTCATTGCCTTTGTCGGCAGTGTGTTCTCGCCCTATTACGCCTGGGCGCGCGGGCGCGGACCGGCCCATGCCGACAACCACTGCGCCCTGAACGTGGCCATCTACAGCAAAGGCCAAGGCCGCTGGGCCATGACCGAGCGTGGCCAGCGCCATTGCGCCCGCAGCGCCCGCCAGTTCACCATCGGCCCGAGCCAACTGAGCTGGGACGGCGACTGCTTGACCATCGACATCGACGAGGTGTGTGTGCCCATTCCGCGCCGCGTGCGCGGCCGCATCAAGCTGTGGCCGCAGCAATTGTTTGGCTACTCCACACCGCTCGATGTGAATGCCCAGCACCGCTGGGGGCCACTGGCACCCAGCTCGCGCATCGAGGTGGACCTGAATGCCCCCGATCTGAAATGGCAAGGCCACGCTTATCTGGATTCCAACGAAGGCGACGAACCGGTGGACCGGGGTTTTCACACCTGGGATTGGTCCCGTGCCCGTACACGCGATGGCAGCACCGTGGTGTTTTACGACATGCAAGCGCCTGGCACCGAAGACCGTGTGCTCTCGCTGCGTTTCACGCCGCAGGGCACGGTCGAGCCCATGGCCACACCCCCGGCGCAGCGCCTGTCCAAAACCGGCTGGCGCATCGACCGCCGCATGCGCAGCGCGCAAGCGGTGCGTGTGCACGAACAACTCGAAGACACGCCCTTTTACCAGCGTGCCTTGCTGCAATTTGATCACGCAGGCGAGCCTTTGCTTGCCTTTCACGAAACCCTGTCGGTGCCGCGTTTGGTGTCACCGGTGGTTCAAGCCATGCTGCCCTTTCGCATGCCAAGGCGGGCTTGAGATGATTCGCTTGACACCCTTCTCAGCGAGGCTTCAGAAGCCCCGTTGCGCCCGGTTTCAGGCACCCCCATTCCTGGCCGTGGTGGCCAAGAATAGCCCTCGTGCGGGCCGTGCACGTCTTCTGCAAGGAGAAAACTATGTCTAACTCAGACAAAGTCTGGCCAACGGGACTGACCGAGGCCGAATCGGAAGAGATTCACCGAAATCTCATCCAGGGTACGCAGATCTTCGGCATGATTGCCGCATTTGCCCATCTGCTGGCCTACATCTATTCACCCTGGCTCAAGTAAAGGAAAATCATCATGATCTACTCGAAAATGTGGTGTGTGGTGAAACCTTCGGTGGGTATTCCGGTGTTCATTGCGGCTGTGGCGATCTCGTCGTTCAGCGTGCATTTGGCCCTGACAACCAACACCACCTGGGTGAAAAGCTTCCTGAACGGTGGTACCAAAGTGGTCGCTGCGGCGCCTGCTGCGGACGCTGCGGTGAAGAAGTAAAGGGTGAAAGCCCGAACGGCCAGGCGCGAAAGCGCCTGGTCTTTCTCTTGACTTATGAACACCACCAAAAATCGCAGCAACTGGGGTATGGCTTTGGCCAGTTGGGGTCCTAGGTTTCTCCCCTTTGCCGACGCCGCCAGCGATGATTTGCCGCTGTCGCGTTTGCTGCGCTTGTCGCTGTTTCAAATTTCTGTCGGCATGGCCATGGTCATGCTGGTGGGCACCCTCAACCGCGTGATGATCGTGGAGCTCAAAGTCTCCGCCACGCTGGTGTCCTTCATGGTGGCCTTGCCCTTGCTCATTGCGCCTTTGCGTGCGCTCATTGGTTTTCGCTCGGACAACCACCGCTCCCAACTGGGCTGGCGGCGCGTGCCCTACATCTGGATGGGCAGCTTGCTGCAGTTTGGTGGCTTTTCCATCATGCCGTTTGCGCTCTTGGTGCTCGCCGGTGCCGGGCAAGCCAGCCAGGCTCCGGCCTGGGTTGGCCAGTTGGGCGCTGCAGGTGCGTTTTTGTTGGTGGGCCTGGGCATGCACACCGTGCAAACCGCAGGCCTGGCCTTGGCCACCGACCTGGCCCCGCCCGAGCGCCAGCCCCAGGTGGTGGGTCTCATGTATGTGATGCAGCTGATCGGCATGATTGGCAGTGCCTTGGTGCTGGGCTATTTGCTGCACGACTACAGCCCTGGCCAGCTGATTCGTGTGGTGCAGGCTGTGGCGGTGACCACACTGGTCCTGAATGTGATCGCGCTTTGGAAGCAAGAACCGCGCAGTCGGCTGCGCAAACCCGGCACGCCCATAGAACACACCTTTGCGCAAGCCTGGCAACTGTTTTGCCAAGGTCCCAACACACTGCGCCGTTTGTTGGCGGTGGGTTTGGGCACCATTGCCTTCACCATGGAAGACGTGTTGCTCGAACCCTATGGCGGCGAGATTTTGACCATGAGTGTGTCCAGCACCACGCTGCTCTCGGCCACTTTGGCGCTGGGCGGTCTGCTGGGTTTTGCTTGGGCTTCGCGCGTGTTGGGGCGCGGTGGCGATGCGTACCGCATGTCCGGCTGGGGGGCCTGGGTGGGTTTGCCCGCCTTCGTCTGCGTCATTGCCTCCGGCCCTCTGGCCATGCCCGCCTTGTTTGTGCTGGGCATTTTCTTGATTGGCTTAGGGGGTGGTTTGTTTGCACACGGCACCCTCACGGCCACCATGCAGCTGGCCCCACCGGGACAGATCGGTTTGGCCATGGGCGCTTGGGGCGCTGTGCAGGCCACCGCCGCGGGTGTCGGTATGGCCGCAGGCGGCTTGGTGCGTGATGGCGTGGCCCTGATCAGCACCCCCGTCATGGGCTATTCGGCGGTCTACGCCATCGAGATCCTTTTGCTGGGCATGACCCTGTGGGCCATGGGACATTTGCTGCGTTCTGTGCCCGCTGCTGTACGCCCGCCCGCCATCTCTGCATAATCAATCCCCGCGTCATTCCCAAGATCACCCCGCAACCCTAGGACTCACCATGGAAATCAAACACATCCTCATCA